>JAADYW010000007.1 GCA_010092845.1 Chloroflexota bacterium | reverse complement strand
GCTCGATATCGTGAGAGTAGGGGAGCGGAACATCCTCGGATGTAACGCGCTTGATAGGCGCATCCATCCAGTCGAAAGCCTCTTCCATAACCCGAGCACTGATCTCAGCACCCAACCCGAACGCCGGATAGCCTTCCTCAACGACGACCATGCGATTGGTTTTCTTGAAACTCGTAATGAAGAGCTCGGTATCAAGCGGCCGCAGCCAGCGCAGGTCAATGATTTCCGCCTCAATCCCCTCTTCCGCCAGTCGATCAGCCGCCTCGACACACAAATGAACCCCTTTGGAGAACGTCACCAGTGTAACATCGTCCCCCTGGCGCACAAGCCGGCTCTTGCCGACCGGCAACATGTAGTCGGGATCATCGGTTGGGACGTCGCCGCGCTTCTGATACAGCGTACTGTGCTCAATGAACATCACCGGGTTTTCATTACGGATCGCTGTCTTGAGCAGCCCATAGGCATCATCCGGGGTTGCCGGGCAGGCCACATACAGTCCTGGGAAATGGGCGAAAAGCGGTTCCGGGCTATGAGAATGCGTCGCACCTAGTTGGCGGCCACCGCCGGTCGTGGTACGGATAACCAGCGGGACCGTAAATTGTCCACCGAACATATAGTGGATCTTGGCCGCATGGTTCACAATTGCATCTAATGCCAGAAACGCGAAGTTGATGGTCATCAGCTCCGACACCGGGCGCAGCCCCGCCATCGCCGCCCCGACACCAGCTCCAACAATTGCCATTTCGGAAATGGGCGTGTCACGCACGCGTTTTTCGCCAAACTCGTCATGGAAACCACGGGTAACAGCGTAGGTTCCGCCCCAAACACCGACTTCCTGGCCCATGATGAAGACGCGCTCATCGCGGTGCATTTCCTCACGCAAGGCCGTACTCAAGGCCTCCCGAATCGTCATCCGCTTGGTTTCAGCCATCGCTACGCCTCCTCAACATAGATGTTGGCGAATAAGTCTTCGGCTGTCGGATCGGGACTCTCTTCGGCAAACTGCACAGCAGCTTCGATAGCCTCTGCTGCCCTTTTGTCCAGGTCATCGAGCGTTTCCTGTTTGACCTTGCGTTTGCCGGTCAAATAGTTGCCGAATTTACCGATCGGATCATCATCACGGTACTGCCGGACCTCATCTTTTGTCCGGTAGCGCTCGGGGTCACCCATACTATGTCCCATGAAGCGGTACGTGAGTGCCTCCATCAGCACGGGGCCCGTCTGGCGTGCATATTCCATCGCCTCTTTGACAGCATCATAGACGGCTATGACGTCCATGCCGTCTGCACGGGGGCCTTCCTTCATGCCATAGGCATGGGCTTTCTTGACGATCTCAGCGACACCGGATGCCCGTTCTACAGTCGTCCCCATACCATACTGGTTATTCTCCACAAGCCAGACCACAGGAAGATCCCAGACGGCACTCAAGTTCAGGCTCTCATGAAAGTAGCCGATATTGGTTGAGCCGTCCCCCATCAGACATAACACACCGAAATCCTCTTCCATATAGCGGGCCCGGAGGGCAATACCGCTGGCCAGCGGTAGATGGCCGCCAACAATCGCATAGCCTCCCCAGTAGTTGTGTTCGCGGCTGGCAAGATGCATCGAGCCACCTTTACCCCCGCTGACACCATTGCGCTTGCCCAGCATTTCGGCCATTAGAGCGTTTACATCCAGCTGCCGGGCAATTGCGATACCATGATCACGATAGGCCGTTATGACATGATCTTCATCGCGAAGCGCACGCACAGCGCCTACACCTGTCGCTTCCTGCCCGATATACAGGTGCAGAAAGCCACCGATCTTGCCTTCTTGATAGAGTGCGGCGCACGTCTCCTCGAAGCGGCGTATGAGGACCATGTCGTAGTACATGTCCAGGAGTTCATCTTTTTTGAGATCAGCCATAGATTCGATTTCCTCGGGTCGTATCTCACCTGACGTTTAGCGAACACGAAACAGGGCAGATACATTTATCTGACCCTGCCGTAATTACCTGATTCTAACCGAAGCTATTGTAGCGTGGGGCTAAGCGCCTGTCGAGAACAGACCCGCGCCTTAAGAAACGCCTCATTTCGACGCCATATTAACGGCGGGCAGCCGCTAGCCAGCCTATTGCGCCTGATAGCGCTGCCGGATAGCCGGGAAGAGATAATCGTTGAAAGCTGCGTCGGCATCAAAGTCAGAGGACCATCCCCAATCCGCCCGTGCAGCGGAATCGTCCAGGCGCGCCGGCCAGCTATCAACGATCTTCTGGCGCCCTGGCGAAGGCTCATAGCCAATCTGAGCTTGAGGGAAGGCCGCTTTCACGCGCTCAGCGATCTGTTCAGCAGATAAACTGAAGCTAGTGATGTTGTACACCCGGCGCGTCAGGCTTGTCTCGGGTGCTTCCTTAAGCAGCATCAGCGCCTTGATCGCGTCCGGCATGGCCATAAAGGGGATAATCGTATCGGGGCGAACAAACGCCTGATAGGGTTCATTCTTGGCCGCAGCATGAATCATCTCGGGACCATAGTCGCTGGTGCCGCCGCTGGGCAGCGTCACCGCGCTGATGAGCCCTGGATAGCGCACACACCGGAAATCAATGCCATGCGGGTCCTGGCTCTGAGCCAACTGTCGATAATGTGAGTTGTAGTAGCGTCCTAGATGCTCGCAATAGACTTTATTGCACCCATACATGGTTATCGGCGTAATGTAATCGTCTTCGCCGACCGGCGGGGCGTCCATTTTTGCGTCAAGATCAGGCATCCCAAATACTGCTATCGAACTCGGGAACAAAAACTTCACGGGCTGGCCGCGCCAGCGGGCCTGCTCAATAGCTACGTGCAACAGGTTGATCGTCCCCTGGACATTGACACGATGGGCCGCCTCGGGGGTGAATTCGGCCCGGGTAGAGAGCAGGGCAGCCAGATGATAAATTGTGTCGATCTCGTACTCACTCATCAGTTTATCGAGCAGGGCCGTATCCAGAATGTCACCGATAACGACATCATCAACCAGATTCGCGATTTCGTCGTCTACCTGATTGATATCTAGCGCAATGACCGGTAATTTATCACCCGCCTCATGTAGCTGCCGGATCAACCCATGCCCGACTTCGCCGTTGGCTCCTGTAACAAGGCTCGCCTTTTTACGCATGTACGTGTGTTGCCTTTCTCGTAAGTGACTTTTCTTTTGCAGAGGCAGCAAGTTGCCTAAAATTATTTTATATTCAAGTCCGTTCACCTACAACATGAACCTGTTGTGAGCCTGGGCACGATTCTGTACACTGGTACAATAGGTAATATTCAATGGCAAATTGGGCGATCCGCCACGACCGAGCTGCGTTCTATGTATGATCCACATGACTATGACTTGACCCTGGACGAGCTACCCACCTGGATGCGGCCGCGGTATCGTGGTATTGACTGGTCGTTTCTGGCGATTCTGCTCTTATGCTTGGTTGCTGCGGCGCCATTGATTCACTCGGCCGGTCTTCCCCCTTCACCGCAGGCAGAACGGTTGATGTACCGCAATCTGGAAGTCGCTGAGATCCTGCAGGCGGGTGATCTCTACTCACGCTGGGCTCCGGACTTCAACTATGGTTACGGATCACCATTGTTCAATCACCTGGCACCCTTGCCACATTATCTTGGGGGTCTCTATATCGCTCTGACACAAGACTCTGGCCATATGAGCGTCAGAGTTATGCTAGCAGTAGCGATTTTCATCCTGGGGATAAGCACTATGAGCTTTGTCAGACGCCGCTGGGGAGAATTTGCCGGCGTACTGGCTGGCGCCACCGCGTTGTTGTCACCATTTGTTTTGCAGATTGGCCCCTACTTAAGCGTTGATGTCAGCGGGCTATGGGCGTTGGCGCTCTTTATGGCCTCTCTATGGGCCTTGGACCGCACGCTGACTCAGGGGCGGGGGCGCGACCTAATGCTGCTAGCACTCATCAGCACCGCCCTACTTGTCACCGACATCAGCCTGTCTCCGGTCTATTTTCTAACAATCGTGATCTGGAGCGTCGTCACCGTGCTGGCAGATTGGCCACATAACAAATGGCTGGCAGGGGCCACTGGCCTCATATTAGGACTTGGTATGGCCAGCTTCTTTTATTTGCCAGCTATGATAGAACACGATGCAGTTCGCTGGGAGCGGCTGCCGGTATACCCGGATCAATACAGCACCGGCCGGCTTTTTGGAGCGGTCCCACAATTTGATCGGGCCGCATTCAATCCCCAGCCAATTCCCTATCTTGGCATTGCAAGCTGGCTATTAGCGCTAACGGGGAGCATCTGGATACTCGTTAGTTTGGTTATCCCACGGCGCAAGCTCGCTCTTGAGGCATCACCTAACCACTATCGGCTCCAGGCCCTGGTCTTCGTACCCCTGGTAGGTGTGTTGGTCATTGCAATGCTCAATCCAACAGCCGAGATCTGGAACAACACTGATCAATTTGAGGCATTGCGGCCGGATGATCTATTGGGGCCGCTGAGTGGAGGTTGTGCTATTCTCGCCGGCCAGACAGGTGTTCTCATTGAAACGCTACTGCGCAGCGCGGGGCGCCGTATACTGGCAACCGGGTTTCTCACTTTGATTCTCGGCGCTTCGGCAGCGAATCTCTTCTATACACCAAATTTCGTACCTGTCCAGGAACCGATTTCGCTGAACCAGCATCTCTACGACGAAGTGCGCGGCTACAGCCTGGGAACCATCGCAGAGGGCCACCTACTCCCGGCTGATGTCGAGACGCTTCCCCAACCATCGCGCGCGTTGTTTCAAGGAACAGGTGATCTCGACCGCATCGACAAAATTGACCGCCAGAGTCTGCCGCCAAGTGCCAGTGTTATCAGTATTGTTTCGCACGATACTGCACGAGACGAGTTCACGCTCGAGAGCTACACTACTGGTAAAGCCACGATCTTCACGTTCAACTATCCTGGCTGGCAAGCACAACGTGGGGACCAGTCGCTCTCCATTGCTACGAAACAGCCGGAGGGATTCATCCAGATCCCGGTTACCGAAGGCGTGAACGAGATCCGGTTGCGCTTCGACAACACGGATATCAGGGATCTGGCGCTGGGTGTTGCGGGGGGCAGTCTGCTCGTCCTCCTGGTCACAGTCTTCTGGCTTGAAAGGCGTGCTAACCCAATCGCCCCAGGAACAATGACTCTGGCCGAACTACGACTGAAGCGCGATCGCCAAGTCCGATCCAGCGGGCTGGTGCTGGCAATTGCGTGCCTCAGCATTGTGCTGCGCCTGAACCCGGACTATGTGACCCGAGAAACGGCAGAAGGCAACATACCAGCCGGGGTGGTCGTCGTCGATCAGATCATCCAGGGTGACCTTCGTGGGAGCATAAGTCTGCTAGGCTATCGGCTTGATTCTACTGTGGCTAACCCTGGCGAGAGGATAGGAATCACCACCTATTGGAGCGCGGAAAGCACTAACCTTGACTCTTTCCAGATCGCCATCTCCATTCTCGACAATGGGCGTGTCCTGTGGCAACAGCAATACCGCCATATCGCAAATTGGCCCACCAAGCGCTGGCCCCAGGAGGGCTATATTGTAAGCGTATACCAGCTTCCTGCACCCACCTCCCCAGGAGAATACCAGATTATGCTCGAACTCGGTCCATGTGATCGCACAGATTTGCGCCCGTGTGAAAACTTATCCAGAAGTGATGTTTATGACATTCGCAGCGGTGCGATACGCAAGGAGATCGTTCTGCCACAAACCATCAGCGTCCAATGAGTCGAGGTGTTCACCTCTAAAGTCACACCCATTCGATTTGAACGTTTGCTATCCCGCGCGGGGTAGCTATAATGTCGGTAAATTATTCTTGAAAAAGGAATAGCGAATACGATGTCAGAAAATCTAGATGCAGTGATCGGCGAAGCCTGGAAAGCTCATCGCGAAGGCGATAACGAAAATGCGCACGCTAGATTCCAGGAGATATTGCAACAAGAACCAGAACACACAGATGCGCTTTACGGGCTTGGTTTGGTGCTGAAAGCAAATGGTGATGCCAATGGGGCACGTGGCACCTTTGAACGGCTCCATGATATCCTGAACAAGCTCATTGACGATGCGGACCTGGATGATGCCAATCGCTTCCGCATGGAGGCCCGCATGGTCAAGCAACAGCTAGAAATACTGGCTAATGACACTCAGTAAACGTGAGCGATTGGAGAAAACCTTTGCTGGCGAACCCACCGATCGTGTACCGGTAGCTCTGTGGCGCCATTGGCCAGGCGATGACCAACGCCCGGCAGATCTTGTTGAAGCCCTCGTTGCATTCCAGAAGCGCTGGGATTTTGACTTCATCAAGATTTCGCCGGCCTCAAGCTACTGTATTGCTGACTATGGGGTTCAGGATCAGTGGGTCGGTCATCTCGAGGGCACACGGCAGTATACCCGTAGGGCTGTCCACCGCTCGCTGGATTGGACTGAACTGCAAATTCTGGACCCCTACAAAGGACAACTAGGTCAAATTCTTGAGGCCATTCGGCTTCTGAAAGATGCCATCAAGGGCGACCTGCCCTATATCCACACGATCTTCAGCCCCATGGCCCAGGCCAAGAACATCGCCGGGCCAGACGTGCTAATCAACCACATGCGGACCGCGCCGGAGCGCTTGAAAACCGGGCTAAATATCATTACGGAGAATACGCTGCGCTATATTGATGCGCTGAGTAAATCTGGGATTGCGGGCATATTCTATGCGATCCAGCATGCGACATTCACGCGCCTCAGCCAGGCTGAGTATGAGATATTCGGCCGCCCCTATGACCTCCAGATTCTTGAAGCGTTGCCGCAATCCTGGTGGTTCAATATGGTACACTTGCATGGTGAACTGCCGATGTTTGATCTCATCGCCGATTACCCCGTTCAGGTCATCAACTGGCACGATCAAGAGACGCAACCAGACCTGGCAACCGGTAAACTGAAGTTCAAAGGGGCTGTTTGTGGTGGCCTGGGGCGATGGGATGCAGTCCACAACGGTACACCCGCCACCGTGCGCGAGCAGGCCCGGCAAGCGCTCGAGCTTACCAGCAGTCGTCGCTTCATACTGTCCACCGGCTGCGTTATGATCACTACTACCCCAACTTCCAATATCCGCGCAGTGCGCGAAGCAGCAGAGGCCGGGGCCTCACTGCAATGAGCCACCGCGTAATTGCTGGCAAAGCCAAGGGACGACGTCTTCAGCTCGTTCCCGGCAATAAGACACGCCCGATCCAGGATCGCGCGAAGGAAGCACTATTCAGTATCCTGCAGGATGATGTGCCAGGATGCTATTTCCTGGACGTTTTTGCCGGCACTGGGGCCGTCGGGATTGAAGCACTCAGCCGGGGAGCCAGCCATGCCCGTTTTTTGGACATCGACCGTATGGCCATCCGGACAATTCACGAGAATCTCCAAATCACTGGCTTGGCAACCGCAGCCGATGTGATACAGACGGACTCGCTCGCGTATCTGCGGCGACACCACGTCCCCCATGCAGACATCGTCTACATTGCGCCGCCGCAGTATCATGGCATCTGGAAAAAGGCGCTCCTGGCGGTGGACGATAATCCTGTTCACCTCAACCCAAATGCGCTTGTGGTCGTGCAAATCGATCCCGACGAAGAAGAGCCAACGGAGACCCGCTGGCTCCAACGTTATGATCAGCGACGCTATGGCAATACTCTGTTGATCTTCTACGAATACGAACCCGAGACCGATCAGGTGGCTGATTCAGATACCTAGAAGAGCTAGGCCTACGCCATCACCTAGTGAGCCTGGCCTTTGTGGTTTTCGAGCCATGATTTGGCCCAGTTCAGTGCTTCTGCAGAAGTTCGAATCTCCTGGAGGGCCTGGGCTTCTCGGAGGGCAGCCAGAATCCTTCCGACGATCGGCCCAGGCTGGAGGTCGAGGTGGCGCATGAGTTGGTTACCATCCAGGAGTGGCGTGAACTGAACGAGCGTCTCGTGCTCCTGATAGTAGCCATCCAATAATCTCTGGATCGTTTGGACCAAGGCCAACCAAGGCTCCTGGGGCAGTCGCGGCCCGTACTTGCCATGAACATCGGCCATTGCTAGCAAGCAGATGTCGACCCCTGCCGCGCCAAGATCTCGCCAGTAGCGATACAAGGCTCGGCGACTCATGCCAGAACGCTCGAGGTGTTGGGGCCGCATATGGTGGCGGACAATCTTGTGTAAGCGCTCGATCTCATCGTTACTCAGCGCCAGATTAGCCCCCCACCGCGCAGCGATATCCGCACTATACTCCTCATGCCGGTAGAAGTGCACTTGACCAGCTTCATCTACCGAGCGCGTGGGAGGTTTTCCGGTGTCATGGGCCAGGGCAGCCAGGAACAATAAAGCATGATGCGGGCGTTCGCTTGGCCACTGATACTCGAGATGGGTCTGGAGATTGCCTCGCAAATGGGCCAGCGCAAAAGCAATCATCCCCAAGCCAAAATTCGCGGCGGCTTCGTCGCGTTGTCGCACATCAAGCGTAATCTCCCGAATAGCCTCAAGGGCGGCCAGCACAGCCATCGTATGCCGCCAAACGTCAAAGATATGGGGAGGGCTCTGGGTAACAGCCTTCATATCGAGTGTTTCAGGCAGCAAAAACGGCAGCAAATCAAGCGCATCCAGCAACATGATGCCGGCCATTACCTTGGGCCCCGCCAGCAACCTGAAAAAGGCATCGCGCAGGCGCTCCGGTGAGACCGCGGTAATAGTAGGACCATCGTGCCGGATCGCTTGTTTTGTCTGCGGGGTTAAGCGCATCCCATGGGAGAGGCTAAGGCGGACCGCCCGCAGGGCACGCACCGGATCATTGGCAATAGACGCCGGATCGCACAGCCGCACCAACCGGTTACGAATGTCCTCCAGGCCACCCAGCGGGTCTAGAGCCTTATCCAGATCGTGGAGATGGGCGGCAACGGCATTGGCGGTGAAATCGCGGTCCTTAAGGTCCCCCAACAGGTCATCACGGCGAAACTGAGCTACATCAATGGTCCAGCGCTTGTCTTGCCAGTTGACAATCGCCCGCCCAACCCCACGGCCGGCATCGAGTGCGTAGTAATCCCCCTGCAGCGCATTGGCAATTCGCCGGGCGACTGGCCGGCCATCGCCGGGGGTGGCCAGGTCCAGATCATGGACCGGACGTCTCAAATAGACATCGCGGATGATTCCACCCACGAGATAGACGTCAGTGTTTTCCAGTAGAGATTGGAGCGTCTCGACCAATTCGGGCCAATACATGGGCCGATCAAAGGGAGTTGGCGTAATCATTGTGCCCCGCTCTACCAGCCCCACGTTCCTGGCCCACCTTTGAAGGGGCCAACAATATCTGAGGTGATCCAGCCGCCATAGAAGTCACCTTCCTGTGGTTGGACACGCTCGTCATCGACATAACAAGCGTCAACACGGCTGGGATAGAAGGTCAGGTAGCCTTCAATGGCCGCGTAGCGCGAGGCCGGAGATTCATAGCTCCAGCCGGCATTCTCTGAGGTTTGGTCACCAACCTTGATGGTCCAGTAGGTCGCCTGCCCTTTGAACTCACAAAAGGTGCGCCGGGATGTCTGGGTCAGAAATTCGGTCTTCACGTCTTCGCGGGGGATATAGTAAGCCGGCGGGTGGCTCGTCTCCAGAACACGGATCGCGCGGCGGGTCTCGGCAATACGCACGCCGTTGAACTCGACGCGGACTAGTTTGTCTGTGGGGTCAATCTTTGGAGGACGGGGATAATCCCACACCGACTCCTGGCCGGGGCCAGGCTCAATTCGCTTTCGCATACTTCTGTAACTCCTACACTACACATTTTCCACTACTCAATCATTACGCCGGGCTTGGCGACACCGATAAAGGGTAAGTTTCTAAACTTCTCGTCCAAATCCAAGCCGTAGCCAAAGACAAATTTGTCGGGGATCTCAAACCCCAGGAAGTCGATCTGGATATCGACTTCACGGCGTTCCGGCTTGCTTAGCAGACTGCACACCCGGAGGCTGGCCGGCTTGCGGGCACGCAGCTGGTCAATGATATAGTCCAGTGTATGGCCGCTATCGATGATGTCCTCAACGATCAACACATCGCGCCCGCTGATGTCCTGACCAAGGTCCATCATGATGCGCACGCTGCCGCTACTGCGACGCGCACCCGCGCCATAGCTACTGACTGCCATGAAGTCGATCGCATGGGGCACACTGACATGGCGCATCAGATCCGTGAGGAACATCACCCCCCCCTTTAGGACACATACCAGGAGGAGGTCAGGAGCATTCTCATAGAACTGGCTAATCTCTTGGCCCAGGGCCTGCACACGCTTCTGGATCGCATCACTACCAACCAGGATTTCCGACAAGTACGCCACGTATGCTGGGTTGGGAATGTCCATCAACCAGTCCTGTAGATTGCAGTATTCACCGGGTAATTGGGAGACTAGTGAACGATATCCGCATGGTCGCCAGTAAGCCCGATAACCAGGCTTTCATTGCGCACTGTACGGATACTCAGCGCATACAGCCAGTCCAGGAGCATCTGGTGGATATTGGCGGTCAGCTTGATATCCGATTGAAGCTGGCGCGCCGTATCACGCGACACAGTGATGATTCTGGACAACTGGTCCTGTTCATGCGTAGAAAGCTGAACGCCCTGGCGACTAGCATAGTTCAGGATAGCCTGAGCATCGACTCGATGATAGGCTTCCAGTTGGTCAGCAGGAACCAGCGGCGTGATGTCAAACTGGTACTGCTGGCTAAAGACCTTAACGATCTTCTCGCGCAGGTCGAAGTGATTCTCGCGGAGGGTGACAAGCCGCTGTTGCATCTCATCAGCCAGCATCTCTAATAAAGATAGCGGCGGTGGGGTTGCGGCTAACTGGCGTTCGATGAACTGGGTAATGTAGGCGGGGTGGCCTTCAGCAAGACAGTAATCATAGAGTTCCAGGGCCTTATCTCGCAGGTAGTCCAGCTTAAGATCGGACATGAGCATATGTTGGTGCAGAAGATCCATTATTCTGTCGTATCCTGTTGCTCGCGTTCATTCGTGGCATTAGTACCCGCAGCGGGGCATAAGTGGTATAGATATTCCCACGTATAGATGCCGGTATGGTGCCCGTCATCCCAGAAGACTTGCAGGGCGTAGTTACCAACAATCTCCAGCCGGTCGACTCCATAAGAACGTGCTGGCGTCAACTGGAGCAAATTCTCAGGGGCATGTTCCATCCCCATGTTATGATGGCCTCCCCGGCATTCAACGCAGGGGCACGCCTCACGCATATGGCTCAGCGGATATTCACATTCACGACCATCCGACCAATCAATAATTAGCATCCCCTGCTGGCGATTGAGCGTGATATTAGTCGGTCGAACTTCACTCATAGCGATGTCGGCTGCTCCTTAGCGGCAGCGATCCACTCCTCAAGTTGCTTCATAGATATACGGGGGCTTTCCAGGCGGTTTTTCAGTACCTCAGCATTTGCTTGGGCTAGATCATTGAGGCTTGCAATCCCCACTCCGGCCAATGCCTCTGCCATTTTAGGGCCAATACCCTTAATCACTGTGAGGTCGTCGCCTGGGTCCACCTCTAGTGTTTCATGAGCTATCGTATCATCGTCCGTCAATGGTAGTGTATCGTCGACATCCTCAAACGCCTCTGGCGGGAGGACGATGTGCGAGCTGACGGTGATGGTGTCTGGTGGTACGGGAATAGCAGGCGGAGCGTATTGAGTCGCGCTTGAGGCTAAAGCTTCAGCGTTGGAATCAGTCTTTCGTTCCGCAAGCCACCGGGCAATAGCTACTGCAGCCCCAATAAGGCCAAAAACAGCAGCGATACGTTTCATGTTTTTGAGCATACAAGACTAGACGCCAACCAGCGTCTTTTTCCCTTTCGCAGCTATGACCATTCAGTGGATGGGCCACGGCCTGGCCGATCATCCATTGGGCTGAGTAGTCACCCGATACTGGGCGTATTATAACACAGGCCAGGACTAGGCTGCATCTCTGCACAATCATCGTTGCAGCTAGCAACTCGCTGATACCAAGTTTTTGGGGTGTTGCGTTGTCTATTGAGTTGTCTACAATTAGAGTTAACCAACCCCATTATTCTGCAGAAAGGACAGTCACTGTGGAATTTCTTCTCGTTTGTTGCGGATCGCTACTCGTCATTGTGTTTCTCTATGTACTGAGCGGCATCCGAATTGTATCTGAATACGAGCGAGGCGTGATCTTCCGTCTAGGGCGAGTGGTCGGCGCGCGTGGTCCCGGTTTCTTCTTCATCCTGCCGGGCCTCGAGCGGATGCAGATTGTTGACCTGCGTACCATCACCCTTGATGTGCCACCCCAAGATTGCATCACCCGTGACAACGTGACAGTACGCGTGAATGCGGTTGCCTATTATCGTGTGATGGACCCCACCAAAGCTGTGGTCCAGATCAAGAACTACAACCTTGGTACCGCGCAAATCGCTCAGACAACATTGCGGAGTGTCGTCGGCCAGGTCGAGCTTGACGAGCTCCTCTCCCAACGCGATCGCATCAATGATGAATTACAGGGGGTGATCGACGAGGCAACCGACCCCTGGGGCGTCAAGGTTTCGCTGGTAGAAATCAAGGACGTTGAGTTGCCATCGGCCATGCAACGTGTGATGGCCCGGCAAGCCGAGGCAGACCGTGACCGGCGGGCCAAGATCATCCACGCCGAAGGCGAGATGCAAGCCGCAATGCAGCTCCGCGAGGCAGCCGCGCAGATGTCGCAAGAGCCGATATCGCTGCAGCTACGCTTCCTCCAGACGCTTACAGAAATCGCCGCCGAGAACAATTCGACGATCATCTTCCCCATACCGATCGATCTCGTCAAGGCCTTCATGAAGCGCCTCGACGAGGACGCACCTGAGAGCTAGCGCCAGCGATTTGTGCATAGGTCCTAGCCAACGGCCCGGCGGCAAACCACAACCCTCCGGGCCAACGTTTTCTCACCTTGCGTCAGCTAATCTATGCTGGGTTTGTGTGATTGCTCCGGTGGCGCGTTGGGATCCTGATCAGTTTTCTGTTCCGGCGGCGTCTCGGTTTTTGCCGGCTCAGCCGGAGGGGGGGATGGTGAAGGCGGGGCGGGGCGTGCGTCCAATTTCCGGATCGCGTCGCGCAGGCCACTCGGTGGCCTGACAGATGTGTCATCTACCTGACTCGCCTCACCCACTTGTGGCTTCTTGGCCGGCACTTCGCGCGTTGACAGGGGCTGGGTATGCCCCGAGCGTTTGGTGCGATAAGCACGCAGCGCTTCAAGCGCACGTGGTGTCTGCAGGCGATTGAGTGCCGCCGCCGCCGCCAGACGGACATTTGGATGTGGATCCTTCAACGCCTCGATCAATGGCTCAGTGGCCCATGTCGTTTTGAGTTGACCGAGCACCGCGGCGGCGTTGTGCCGTACGCGCCAGTTATCCTTGCGAAGCCCAGCCAGAAGGGTGATCACCGCCGGTGCACTCTGAAGCTTCAAGAGTGCTTCGGCCGCTGCCAAACGCACATCATCTCGCTGTAAGGGATTGCGAAAGACAACCACCAGTGCTTCTGTGGCGAGCTGGTCCCCAAGTTCACCTAGCGCAGCAGCCGCCCGCATCACCTGCTTCGGATCAGGATTACCCAATCGCTCGACAAGTTCTTCTCGGCGGCGACCAGCCGCGTAGGCACTCGAGTATGACTCATCCAAATGCGCCAGCGCAGCCTTCAGATGATCCTGAACATCAAGGTGACGCTCTTTCGTGAGGGCCTGTCTAAGTGCCGGTACGGCCTTGGCTGCGCCGAGGACACGGAGGGCGGTCGCGGCGCGTTTCCGAATATCGGGGTCACTATAGGTTAACGCATCAATCAACCCATCGATATCCTTGTTGGCCTGTAGTTTCCAGATATTGGGACGACGGCTAACCAAAACGTTCCCTTTTCACAATCGATTTAAGCGTGACGGCTGTACCAGCACACGGCCATGCCTACTCAGCAAGTATAACCTGACCTTAGTCAACCGACGACAGCTTCCTCAACCTCCGCGGAATTCATATACGGATGTTAGGGATCTCAGACAAAAGGCACGAGCGCCATCCTATCTAAGGCAAACACGCTGCCTCGCCTTGAAAACCCGCCGGCGACCAGACCGGCGGATTATTGTTGTAAGAATCCGGCCCAAAGCCATGCACGCGATTCTGCTGGGCATCATATACCGTCAGTTCATAGGCGGAGCGAAAAGCTAGCCAGCGCCCATCAGGTCCATAGCGTGGATAGTCGACAAATAATGGCATCTGCTGGTCACCGATCGAGCGGATCTCGCGATTCGAGAAGAACCACAACGCATTCTGGGGAATATCCTGGATTCCCTGGGCTGCTACCGCCAGGCCTCTGCCGTCCGGATGCCAGTCGAAATCAAGCACCGTGATGAGTGCCTGATTCTGGGATACAGGTCGGCTCGAGCCGTCGGCTGGAATGAGCATGATGTGGTGCAAGTTGCCAACTGGCTCGTACACGAAGGCAATGGTGTCCCCATACGGCGACCAGCGAGGATTATAGACTGCACCATCCCCTATACTAACCAGACGATAAATGGTCGATTCGTCGCTATGCAACACCCAGATCTCGGCTTTTTTGGGTAACGCATCCCGATCCTCTTCGCTAAGCTCCCCGGACTGGTCAGGGGGAAGAACAGGTTGCTCCGACACATACGCCAGAAGCCGGCCATCGGGAGACCACCGCGGTTGCCATTCCTGACCTGACGTCGAGTAGAATTGTGGAGCACCCCCCTCCGGCGGCACCCAGGCAATATGGCTCTCGCGGTACGGGTCATCATCCGGTGGATAGTAGTAGCGTATTAGAGTAAACGCGATCCGGTCACCTACTGGCGACCATGCGGGTTCCCAGACCCGATAATGACGTGCGCCACTCGGCCCCAGGAATACTAATTGGCGTATGCTACTGCCATCCAACCGCGCCGCGAAGAGATCATAAGTTTGAGGCGTCTGCTCCAACGTGAAGAGGATTTCGCATCCATCTGGCGAGAAACCAGTCAGCATATGCGGCACAGCCCCAAACGACAGCGTGCGCGCCTGCTGGGTCGTGACATCGAAGAGCAGAATATGGTTTTCGTCGAGAGAGGTCGTGGCAACAAGTGGGCCTTGGAGCAGAAGGTCAGAATGGACCGTTTCAGATGAAACTGGACGCAAGGATGATGTTGACGCCAGTACGCCTAGCCCCACAAAGCCAATGATACATCTAAAAACGTTGCACATCTTCCAGCGCGATCCATCCGGCGCGCAAGGACACTAGGGCCGCATCGGTGCGCGACGACACACCCAGCCGGTCGATCAGTTCCATCAGGGTTGATTTCATCTCATCTTCCGGCATACCCAGCTGATGCGCGATATCACTATCCTGTTGTCCAGCCGCAACTAGCGTGAGGATGTCTTTCTGGACGGCATCTAGCGGACCTTCGGCACTTTCGTCGCGCAAACCGGTTACCAGACGCTCGGCAACGCCATGCCCCAGGACCAATTGACCCTCGGCAACATTACGCACTGATTTCTCTAGCTCATCTTCTGAACTCGTCTTGAGGATATAGCCGTGGGCCCCGGCTCGCAGCGCCCGCATAATCATCGAATTCTCTTCCCGCCCGGTCAGGATCAAGACTTTGACATCGGGGTATTCTTTGCGAATCTTGGGGAGAATAACCAGGCCATTGGTGCCGGGCATGTTCAGGTCCAGGAACAAGACATGGGGGTTGACGTTGGCAATTAGGCTAAAGGCCTCATCCCCGTTTGAGGCCTGGCCAACCACCTCAAAACCACTAATGTCATCCAGAAAATAGGCCAGGCTCTGGCGCGTGAGGGTATGATCATCAGCGAGCACAATACGGATGTTGTCTTCCGTATCCGCAACTTCACCCTCAACAACCTGCGAAGCCACCCCTGTTTCGGTGCGATATACGCTTGCCAAAGCATCTGCCATTTCACCCGCCGTCTGAAAACGGTCTGAGGGACGCTTGGCCAACGACTTAAGGATAACACGTTCGAGACCCTCAGGGATATCTTCACGATGCTCGCGGGGTGGAACCGGCTCTGTTTTAACTTGCTGGAGCAGGATCGTGCCAATATCATCTGAGTCAAACGGCAACACACCAGTGACAAGCTCATACAAAACGATGCCAGTGGAATAGATATCGGTACGCGGGTCCAGCGGGAGGCCCTGAGCCTGTTCAGGGGAGAGATACGCTGGCGTGCCGATAATCGTCCCGCTGGCCGTCAACCGTTTTAAGTTGCCCTGCTTGGGGATCGCCAGGCCAAAGTCCATAATCTTGACCTGATCTTCGGCGGTCAGGTAAATATTTGCCGGCTTGATATCGCGATGAATCAGGCCGACCTGATGGGCATAATCAAGCGCGCGACAGATCTGTTGGCCCGCACTGGCCACGACAACGGGATCAGCCGGGATCAATTCGTACAACGGACGACCATGGATCAATTCGACAACCAGATATTCGTTGTCGGGGCCAATGTCATAAATCGCCATGATATTGGGATGGTTGAGGCGGGCCGCTGCATGTGCTTCGCGTTCAAAGCGCTTGCGCGTTGTCTGGTTAACATGAGGGAGTAGCACCTTAACCGCCACATCACGTTGCAAGCGCAGGTCAGTTGCACGGTAGACAATCGCCGTGGCACCCTCACCAATAAGGTCCTCAATCTTATACCGCTCGTTTAGCGTCTGTCCGATCATGCGTTCCTCTTGAAATTGACTTGCGCAAAGTGTACTGAGGATAGCCGAACTTAGCAATTAATGGCTATGTACGGGTCTCAAACTTCTGGGCATTCTTAATCGCTACCGCGGCCTGATCAGCCAGACTGGCAAAGACATTTAGATGCGCAGCCGAGTAACTACCCAACGAGTGCTGACAATCAACATACAACAAGCCAATGGGGTTTTTCTTGACCATTAGCGGTGTGCAGACAACGGTGCGCAAGTTCAAGTCCTGTACACTCCGGCGCTTACTAAGCACACTATCCGCCTGAGCATCCGGCACCAGCAGCGTACGCCCCTTCTCCAATGTACGCTCAATGACTCCGGTTGATGGCGTAAACATCTCGGCAGAGAGGTATTCCTTGTGACGGCTGCGCCCCATCTTGAACCGCAGGGCACCATCGCCCTCGAGCATCACCAGGAAAGCGCGATCAGCATCGACAAATGTGATGGCACTGTCAAGGATCAGGGTGATCAACTCTTGGATATCCTGGATGCTGTGAATCTTGCGGGTCAAATCCAGCAGCAGTTGCAGTGCCTGCAATTCGTTGACCTCGCGCGCTTCAGCCGTCCAGGACAATGCCTGGCGAATCTCGTCCATCAAGTAATCGACGTCTCGGAAACGATCATCTTCCTCGGGCACGATGTTATCCTTTTGTGAACCGATCCCTTATTGCCTACATTTTAGCACCGCGTGCATATAGCGCTAATCCAGGACCGATTCGTTCGCGGAACGCAACGGGATCAAATCCAACCTGAGCAAACATTGTCTCGATATCACTAGTTGACCAGCGATGATTGGCTTCGGCAATCTTTGCCCAATTGAGCAGGTTATCGCGTGCGAACCCTGTCAGTTCACGCGCTGAGGCAAGCTCCGCCGCCGCCGCTAGAGACATCCGTGGCGACGGATTGAGCAAGACCACACTGCCCCCGGGGACCAGTACACGCTGGATCTCTCGCAGGGCAGCATCAGGCGCCTCCAGCAAGAAGAGCACATTTGTCGCCGTAACGATATCGAAGCACGCATCGGGAAAAGGCAAATGCGGCAAGCAGCCCGTGAGGACAGCACCGACCACTTGCTGGTTTGCGGCATAAACCATCGCCGGGTCGCAGTCGATGCCAAATGCGTTAGCGCCATATTGGTGGCGGAAAATCTCGACGAGCGCACCGGGCCCGGCGCCAACATCCAATATAAGCGCCTCAGTCTCGGGGGCAACAAATCGGGCGAAGCTCTCCAGAATGAAAGCCCAGCCCGTTCTGGTTTGCACCGCAGAAAAATACTCGGCCGACGACGAAAATTCGGGCATTAAAACTCCTCTTGTTCTAACTCAACGAAGATACGAATACTCACTAGAACCGAGACCAAGGGTGGCCAGATGACGCCAAACATAATGAGCGACCAGAATAGAAGCGCGGCTTGAAGCTCCGGATCAACCGGTGCAGCGTAGCTGGCACTGGCTGCCAGCCCGAAAACCAAGATGCCTAACATCCCAGGAACAACGCGCTGATGTGACGATATTACCGGCCAATCAAAGAATTGTTTGTTCTGATCAGCATTTGAGAACCACAAGAGTAGCAGGAGCATGCCCAGCACCACTCCCGCGACTAGCAGGCCCAGGGGTGGCAGGAATCCCGCCTCGGCGCGTAGGAGCACCAGCACGAATAGCGCAAGTCCGGCAATCACCCCATCCATTGGAGTGAGCAATAGGTTCTGAGCGGCAATACGCTGCGGCAAAGGCAACAGAATCTTGATTGACGCGGCACCGAACATGGCGACTATAATAATGGGAAGGACTTCCGCAAGCTCAATCGATCCAATCTGGACGTCAACGCTCTCGAGACGTGTCAGACCACGCAACCAGAGACCGCATACGAGCCCGACCGCTACTGACACCGGGAAAACGCCAGCCAGAGGGAAATGCCCGAAATACAACCACCTGAAGCTCACATACGCGAGCAGGAAAGCCAGCGTCTGGGCACCCGTTGCAAAGAACACCAGGCTCAGTGGTAGGTTCTGGTACAACGCCAAGCTCACGAAACCGCTGTTCAAGAGACCGAAGATTCCCACTAACAGAAAAGGGAGATCCCAGCCCGCCTGGAACCGACGGACTAGCCCATCCAAAAGGAGGGCACCCAAGGCAAGGTAGATAGCAATCACGGCGAGCCAATCAAGGAAGGAGTAGGTTCCCGCGCGGTGCCAGGTAACCAGTTCACCAAATACAAGCAAGAGGGATGCAAACCCGACTCGGGGGGACCACGTCTGGAGGAAACGTTGCGAAGCATGCATCATAGCCAGCTATTATAAACCCTACATCCGGAATCCGCACAAAGCGCTCGTGAATCTACACGTTCAATGCGGTACAATGATCTGAAAATCGACCGGTGAACACATGAAGAACAATACACCTTGAGTTCGGGTATGATCCCTCGCCAGAGCAAACCATCCAAAGCATATCGACAGCGCCCGCGGCGTCGTTATCGCTGGCTATACCGGCTGCTCCTGATCCAATTTGTAGCGGCGCTATTCACCTTTGGGCTTGGGGTTGGGATCGTTGAGGCCAACGATGGGATGCGGGGCACGCGTTGCGTGGTAGATGAAGACGAATATATCGAGCACGATTTCTATTTCTTCTGCCGCTCGCTAACTGTGCGCGGAACAATCGAAGGCGATCTGATCGGTATTGCTTCCGATGTGACGATCACCAGCCAGGGCCAGGTTATGGGCGACATTTGGATGGCGGGCGGCCAGCTCACTATCAAGGGGCGTGTCACCGACGACGTACGGTTCGGGGGCGCTGATCTCGATATCGAGCAACCGGCTGCATTCGTCAACCCCCGCGCTGATGTGACCGCCCTGGCTTTGACAGTTGAAATTGCATCGGGGACACGGGTCCCTGGTGACCTGGCCATGATGGGTTACCAGGCTCTGGTTTATGGAGATGTTGGCGGCAATATCGATTTCCAGGGTCAGGCGCTCGATATACAAGGCAGAATCGGCAACGATGTTTACGCCATCGTCGGCGATTCCCGGACTGACGTCAATCTGCGGACTATCCCGTTCATTCCTTATTCGATTCGCTTTCATGATTATGGGTTATATGTCGCCGATGGTGCAGTCATCAGAGGCAACCTCCGCTACGAGGCGGCCCAATCCGCCAACATTCCGCGGGGCGCGGTAGAAGGAACCACACGCTATACCCAGGTGATTGAACAGGCCGATATCACGACGATCCAGCGGCCCCAAACCTTCTTCACGATCATGCGCAACTACGTTGTCGATGTCCTCCAAGAGGTCATCGGATTGCTGATTATCGGTGTTCTGTTGCTCCAATTCATGCCTTCAATGATCGTGCAGTCGAGCCAACACTTAAGGAGCGCAATCATCCCGGCAGTGAGCTGGGGGCTGATGATCGCCATTCTCTTTTTCCCGATTGCCTTGCTCATGCTGATCACCAGCATTATTCTTGTCGTTTTGACCGCTCTGGTGACCCTGAGTTCTTTGACTGTTGTCGTGGGCATTTTGATGGCCATCATCAATCTGACTGTTGCGCTGGGTTTCTGGATTCTTTTCTACTACGTTGGCCGCGCCATCACGTGCTTTTTCATCGGCTACGGAGTAATCCAGGGGGTAAGGCACTACCTCGCCCGGCGCAATCACGATCCAGACGATCCACCGATCTACGTGCCGCCGATCCCAACACGTTTCCGCTGGGCCACGTTAGCACTGGGAACTGTTCTGTACGCCATGGTTATCAACGTCCCGTTGCCATCGCCGGTACCTACGGTTGCGGTCTTTCTGGATGCTAGTGTCGCTCTGACAGGCTTCGGCGCTCTGTTCATTCTGGCCCGCGACGCCTGGTATCGATATGAAATGCGACGTGGGACCAAACCTGTGCGTGGCCGTCCAGACTTCGACGCTGATCTGATTGAGGATACAGATGCTCCGCTGGGAATGGACAATCTTCCAGCCGGGTTCAAAGGGTTTTACGACTAACTACAAAGCGTTGCGACTAATCCGCCGTGGCCTCCGATGCCGCAGTCCCGGAGCGGCGATCAGCATTGCGCGCTGATTTCTCGGCAAGATCGAAATAGCGTTGGTAGCGGCGCCGCGCCAGTTCTCGTAAGTCCGCAACACGGTCCGATTCATCGGTGATCTCGGCGCCGAGGAGCGATTCCACAGCATCCTCCAGAGTAACGATTCCGGCCGTACCACCATACTCATCGAAAACCAGGTAAATGTGCTGTTGTTCGGTCATGAATTTCTCAAGCACAGTGGCTACGGAGAGTGTCTCCGGCACAGACTGCATCGGCCGCGCGATCTCACGCATTTTGAGCTGATCTCTGTCTTCAGCGGCAGCTTTGAGGATGTCGTGACGCAGAACAAAACTCGAGATGTCATCAGCGCTTTCGGCATAGACCGGAATACGCGAATAGGACAGCACTGAGTGCTTTTCCATCACCTCGTGTACAGGAACATCCTTCTGAAAAGTGAACATCACCGTCCGCGGCGTCATAATATGCTGAACTTGAACACCATCCAGCGTCAGAAGGTTGCGAAGAATACGGCTCTCCTTTTCCTGGAGGGCACCTTCTTCTGTGCTGACCAGGGCCAGGATCTCCAACTCCGAGCGCGTGACGGTTGGTTCCCGTTCCTCGGGCGCCATAAGCGCCGTCATCTTCTGGAAAGCCCATACCACCGGGAACAGCAGCCAGACCAGGGCCTGAATTGTGAAAGCAGAGAAGGGCATCAGTTGTTTCCAGTACACGGCACCCAATGTCTTGGGAATAATCTCAGAAAAGACGAGGATGAGCAGGGTCAGCACTGCCGAAATAACCCCCAACCACTGACTCCCGAACACGGCGGCAGCCTGAGCCCCGGCCCCGGCTGCGCCTACGGTGTGTGCGATTGTGTTGAGCGTCAAAATCGCCGAGATCGGCAGCTCCACGTCCTGTTTATGTTTGCGCATCAGAAGGCCAGCCCGGCTTCCATCACTCGCCATCAATTCGACGTGCGATAGCGACGTCGAGAGGAGAACCGCTTCGAGAACCGAGCACAGAAATGAGATTCCTAAAGCAATTGAGATGTAGAAGATCAAGCCGCCAACAGACCCCTGAACCTCGCTCCCTGACGACGCTGTGGCAGCAATGAAGTTTGCTATCTGCTCTAACAACTGTACGCTACTCAATGAACTTATATTAGGCCGATAGCCTTTATTGTGCGCTGATTTGGCCCGGATTGCAAAGGTACTTCACGATTTCTGACCATTTATTAACCCTGGGTTTGCCAAGAGCTTGTTTTGACCACGTAATCTTTATACAATACGGGCGATATTCTGAATATCGAACATTAACGTGGTGTAGCGAGTTTCTTGTATAGTGGGACCATTCTTACTGGTGGCTTGCAAGTAGAGATGATCAGGAGTGTCAAGATGAAGCATCGACAACGCGCTATTTCAATCTGGTTGGGTATCCTGGTAGTGACTGCCCTCTTTGTCTCGATAGGGCTTGAGGCAGTTGCGCAGGATGGTCCAGCGACGCCAACCCCAACCGCACCTGGCGGTGATGAACCAAACCGTCGCGATCCCGACGTCTATTATGGGGAACCGGCTACCAGCACGGGTAACGCCGAGTGGACAGTTGCCAGCAACACTTTCACCTCCAATTTCCCCAACGGCTTCGACTTCACCATCGAGGCCTCTAGTAGCGCAGGGCAAATCGAGGCCGCAACAGTTGTCTGGTCGCACGCACCGCGCCAGATCACCCGGCGCAGCGCCGACTTCGATCCTGAGACGGGTGTTTTCAGTGCAACCTGGCCGGGCATTGAAGAGGACTCGGTACCGCCGTGGGTGGCCGTCAACTACCAATGGCGCTTCACCGATAGCGAGGGAAACACTTACAACACAGCCTGGTTCCGTGGCGAGGAATATGCTGATAACACCAATAATTGGTCCCGCTATGAGTCCGAAGACATCATCGTTTTCGTCCAAGAGGGCCTTCCTGAAGACACGGGTCAGCAGGTTATGGATGCTATGGCCGCCCAACGCGAGACCTATCGCCAGGCCTGGGGTGGTCTTCTTTCGAATAAACCACGGGCCATCCTATATGCGAACCGGCAGAGTTTCGCCCAATGGCGTCGCGGCGAAAGCAACCCGCGCGTTATCGGCCAGACCTCGTCGGATTGGGGGGGCACTGTCCAGGTCATATCATCTGGCGGGGTTGTTGACCCTGTCTCTTATACACATCTCCGAGCCCACGAGACCAGAGAGGAGCGAGTTATCCCGCTTCTTGATGAAAAAAAAAAAGAGGG
>JAADYW010000068.1 GCA_010092845.1 Chloroflexota bacterium | reverse complement strand
TTCCTGAGCTACCACCTTTTACGCCACGCCTAGACGATTTCCGGCTCGATGAATTCCACCAGCAATCGCTTACCTTGCTGGCTTTCCCTGCCGAACATGACCAGTCAGCGCTTGATCTGGCGCCATTTCAGATCGAGCTACCCGCACCCCCGCCCGAGCCACCACTGCCACTCTTGCCTTACGTGTGGTATCCTCGGCCAACCCAGGCGGTTCGCGATTGGGCGCTTGGGCGCCTGATGCCGCTACGCAGCACCCCCCTTCTGGGCAAGACTCGCCTTTCTGAAGCGCAACGCCTGTTGCGCCCCCTTCTGGCCGGCGAAGGGCCAGTCGAAGTCCGCGCCGCCAGCGGGCTGGGGAAATCCACCTTGCTGGCCTATCTGGCGTCACATGAGCGCACGCGCCAGCGTTACCGGCGCATCTGGTGGCTGGATGATCCCCAGCATCTCCCGCAGACACTCGCGCTCGCGCTCAACCTGCCAACGGTGCTCACAGAGACCGACTTAACCCTCCAGATTCACCAGCTCCGGGATGCGCTGGATGACGAGACATTACTGGTGATAGACAATGCTTCTCCAGCGCAAGCAGCGTACTTGCGAGAGCTGTCGACTCAGATCGTCTTGGGGATCGAAACGCCACCCGAAGTCCTGGATGATGATGTTGAGCCTGAACCCGATCCCGAAGGGGTGGTAACCCTGCGCAGCTTGCCCCGAGCCGATGCGATGGAGTTGATGGTGCATGCCTGTGGTTTAACTGATCGGAACAGCTTACGCGGCCAGATGCGAGCCTGGATGTCGCACCTGGTGCAACTGCTGGGCGGGCACCCACTGGCAATAATGGTTGCTGGCGCCCTGTTTGCCGAAGATAGTCTGCCGATGGAACGTCTGGTCGAGCTGTTCAGCTCCCGTATTGATCCAGACAATCCCCAGCCAGAAATGGCGCTCGACATCTCATTGGATGCCCTACCGAGCGATTATTACGAACTACTGCTTGCCTTCGGTGGCTTACCACCTGTTGGCGCGAGCTTCGAGGCGATTGTTGCTACCGCCAAGCTCAATACGGAACTGGCGGGGCATCGCGGGCTATCGTTCCTGTTGCGACGCGGCTTCATTCGCCGGGATAGCCGTCTTGGCGCGTACTACGTGGCGCAACGCGACATATGGCACCGGATGGCGGCCCAAGTTCCCCAGCAGAAGAAAACCACTGAGCAACTACGCACCTGGGTGCTGGAGATCACACGGCGCTATCGTGAAGACGCGGGGATGGTGTATCGCTTCCAACGCGAGATTCTCTATGCGCTGGGCCAAGCCCAGCAGGAGCGCGCCAACAGCTTCATCCATAAGTTGAATCTGTCTCTCGGAGCCTATCTGCGCGAATATGCGCCCACCTACCTGACGGCCGATACCCCGGTACCAGACCTGGTGGGTGATCGGGCACGGGCGGCCACGCTGATTGGCGATGGGCTGCGCTTCCTTGACCGGGGGATGCTTGAGGAAGCAGAGGCAGCCTTCACCGAGGGGTTAAAGCAAACCGACAAACATGGCTCTGAGCACGAGATGGCGGAAGCACTGGTTGCGGCTGCCCGCTATGCTGACTTCATGGGTGAGTACCAGACCGCGACAAACCATCTCGAACGCGCGGCCAAACTGGTGTTTGATCTGAAGGCCGAGGAATCGCTGCACCTGATCCGTATTGCCCTGGCAATGGTGTATCGCAAGCAGGAACGTTACAAGGATGCGCTGGGCGTCCTGGACGATACGCCAGACGCTTACCCTGAGCGGGTGCGCATCTATCGGGCGACCCAGCAATGGGAGCTGATGCTCAAAACGCTGGAATTGACCGACGATGTTTCGCCATACACCCGGGCTGAAGCCTATCTGCAGGCTGATCGCTATGCCGAAGCCCTGGCAGCGCTAGCAAATGCACGCGATAGTCAGAGCGCGTTTCTGCGCGCTGTAATCTACCATCTGCAAGACGATGTCGAAAATGCTGTCCGGGGCTACGAGATGGCACTGGATATGGTCAGCAAGCAGAGCGCCCAGCGTGTCGATATCCTGTTGGCAATGAGCAAGGCCTACGTGGGCCAGGGCGAACACGAAAAGGCCCAGCGTGCCCTGGTGCAGGCCCTGGATGTGTATCCAACTCTGGGGAAACCAGCACCCATCTTGCGCGCCCGAACGCTCGGCCTTCAGGCAGCGCTATCACTGCTCAACCGGCAACATGATCGCGCCATAAAATTGGCTCAGCAAGCGCTGGAGGCGATCAAACGAATATCACCGACTGAAGGGGCGCGTGACCGTGCCGATATTCAGCGTACCCTGGGGCGGGCGCTGTGGCAGTGTGACGACAAGGCCCAGGCCCGGGACGCCTTTGAGGCTGAGGTAAACCATGCGCAAAGTGTCCCGAAACGCGACGAAATCCGTATCGGCCTTGGACTGCACCATCTCGCAGATGCTTATCGAGATACGAGCGAACCTGAACGCGCCATCGCAAACTACCGACGGGCACTGACCCATCTTGACCCGGAGGAAACGCCACAGGCTTATTTCATCACCCAGGTAGCGCTGCAAGCGATTCTGGCGCAGGAAGGACGCCTTGGTCAGGCCTTGGAGATTACGCAAGCGGCCATCAAACAACTAGAGCAACGCTCCCCTGTTGATCTGCAGCACATCGGGTATATGCTGGTCCGCCAGGCACAGATCGAGCAAGAACTCGGCCAACTCAAGCAGGCCGTGCAGACGCTTGGTCGCTGGACGACCCTGCTGGCGGGCCGGGCGGACGCACGGCAGGATAATCGCGCCGGCGTGGCTCTGTTGGCCCTCAAGTTAGCCGTACACAGCCTCCTGGCACATCAACGGGCCGATGAGGCTGTCGAGTTTGCTGAGCTGGCACTGAAGATCGCGGAACGGCATTATCCTGGCACAGCTATCGCCTGGAGCTCGCGGCGCGACCTGGGCAAAGCACATCTGGACACCGGCAACTGGCAAAGCGCGATCGACATGCTGGCCTCAGTGCGCTTTGATGAGGTCAAGAGCGAGGCCTTTACTTTCTCGTTATCTCAGGCCTATACCGCGACGGCGCACGCCTATCTGGGGAACTATGCAGCCGCGCTGGAGCACTTCCAACAGGCCCTTGAATACCAACCCATCGCACACCAGAAAGCGCTTATTCTGGACCGCATGGCTGATATTCACCTGGAAATCCAGGATACCGACCAGGCGATCTCACACGTACAACAAGCCCTTCCGTTTCTTGATCGCGAGCATGAACCCGGCGATACGGCTCGTATTCTCACCAAGCTGGCGCGCCTGTTGTCGGGCACAAACCAGTATGCCGAGTCAATCCAGGTCTATGAAGACGCGCTCGAGATGCTACGCAATCTGCCTGATGTTGACCCTGTCCATACAGCCCGGGTCTATAAGAGCCTGGCAGCTAGCCACGAAGCGCAAGGGCAGTACACTCAGGCAGCTATCGCTTACCGCAATGCACTCGATACCCTCGAGACGGCGCGCAAAGCGTCGCCTGATGACCATCGTGAGGTTCTGGCCCGCTTAGCCGCCGTAAGGGTCAACATGGCGCAATACGACGAGGCCATCGCCCTTTATCTCCAGGCGCGGTCCGAAACGGAGATGTACGGCACCCCTCATGATCTCGGGCTGGTGGTGAGTGCATTGGCTGATACATATCGCCAGGCGGGAAACCTTGAGGAAGCCATGTATACATACGAGGAAGCACTCAAGGTCCAGCCAGCGGATGATGTCCCCCGTGAGCGTGCAGCGACCTTGCGTGGCTATGGCCAGACATTATCCATATTGAACCGGCTTCCTGAAGCACGCGATGCGTGGACAGAAGCCCTCACGATCACCACCGACGCCCCCGCACTGGAGGTTGCGCTGACGCATCGCTCAATTGCCTTAGCTTTCAGTGCGCAAGAGATGTACTATGAGGCCGAAAAAGCCTTTAAGGATGCGCTGGATTATCATCTGGCTGGCACAAGTGAGACGGCCCATACATGGCGCTTGTCTGGCCGTATGCTGGTTGATGCTGGCCGCCACGGCGATGCGATTCACCCCCTCCAAAAAGCACTGGAAATCGAGAAAAGCCTGGCTCAACAGGTCAACGGCCGGATTGTTGAGACCCTAGACCTGCTGGCTAAAGCCCATGAAGCAGTTGGGGACCTAGCCGCGGCGATCGCCAGCCATCACGAAGCCCTGGTCTATATGGATCGCAATCACCAACCAATTCAGACCGCCAACCGCTACCGCTTGATGGGACGTTTATACGCCGGGCAGGGCCGCTGGTTAGATGCCCACAAAGCGCTCGAAGAAGCCCTGGTTATCGAGATGAACTACAAGCCGCGCTCGGATACCCGCATCGCTCAAACCCTTGAGATCATTGCTCACGCTTATCGTAAGGAGGGCAATCTCCATAAAGCGGCTGAGGCCTACAAGCGCATGGCGTCATATGCCAATCTCAGTAAAGCAGCGTCAAACGAGCTCAAAGAGACAATGTCTGAGATTGAGAAATACGAAGGAACGCTGGAGGCGGCAAGGTCATCGCTGGCTGTGTTGCAGCGTACCAGCGATGCCGATATCAAAGACCTGGTATACGTCTATGCGCTGGTCGCACGGAGTCATGCCGGCTTATCCCAGCATGAAGGTACCAACGACGCAATTGACAAGTTACTAACCGTTCTGGAAGAAAACGCCGATAAGCTCTCGACTGCCGATGAACGCATCCAGTACCGGGCGTTGGCACACGTTTTTGAGGGAAGCCAGGCCGCCAGCACGGGTAACCTGGTCGAAGCACGGGCCCACTTCCAACGCGCATTACACGAGACGTCAGACCCGAGTATGCGCTGGGTGATTGAACAGGGCCTAGCCAGCGTTCAGTCTTGAGAGGTAACACGCATGCGCACGCTTCATGAGCAGATTGTCCCCTTTGAAGAGAGACCAGGTCACCAGCCATTGGTGTTTTTCCTGCATGACATTCTCCCCCTGGTCGACAGATCATTCTCGGTGCCGGATGTGCGTGCGCCAGCCACCAAGCAAGCCGGATCGCTGGCGACGTGGGGCAGCGGGCAACACCGCATTCTGTCTGACCAGCGCCACAAAGCAATCACCGTGTGGGTTGAAGGCCTGGCAGAAAACCAGGCGATCAAGTTGAGCTGGCAGCAAAATGACGATAAGCCTCCAGCTTTGATGCTAGAGGCTTATTTGCCAGCCAATATTGGAACCGTCGTAGCCCAGGCCTTCTACGACACGTTCAGTCCTGACCCAGTGTAGCTACCAGTTTGGCCTAGCGCACATTGCCGATGGATACCAGCTTGGTCTCCAGATAGTCTTCTAATCCCTCAAGACCGGCTTCAGCACCAAGGCCGCTGGCTTTCCAGCCGACAAATGGAGCTTCGGTGCTATTCGGATACCACTCGTTGACCCCAATCATGCCAAAATCGAGCCCTTCATAGGCCTTGATCGCGGTGTTGAGATCATTGGTCCAGACATAGGCCGCCAGTCCGTATTCAGTGGCATTGGCCTGCTGAAGCGCTTCCTCAATGCTAGAAAACGTCATCACCGGCATGATCGGCCCAAAGATCTCCTCGGTGTAGAGGCGATGCTCCGGCTTCGTGTTGGTCACAATCGTCGGTTGATAGAAGTAGCCCTTCTTCAGGGATTCGGGGCGTTTTCCGCCGGTGACAACTTCGACCCCGCCCGCAACACCTTCAGCCACCATACTCTCGATGCGGGCGAGCTGCTTCTCATTGATGATAGGCCCAACGTCGGTGCTATCATCTAGGCCATTGCCGACGTGGAGGCCTTCTACGAGCGGTACGACGTTCTCGACAAAGGCATCGACGATGCTCTCATGCACCATGAAGCGTTGGGGGCCATTACAGGCCTGGCCAGCGTTCCAATACTTGACACCGACTGCTCCTTTGGCGACTCGCCCTAGATCGACATCGGGGAAGATCAAAACCGGGGCATTGCCGCCCAGTTCCAAGCCCAGGCGGGTGAAGGTACGGGCAGCGCCCTCCATGAGGATGCGACCGACACGTGTACTCCCCGTGAAGCTGACCTTGCGCAGCGCCGGATGATCGAGCATGGCTTCACCGATGGGGGCAGGCTCCCCATTTACCAGATTCATCACTCCGCGTGGGATACCAGCCTCAACCAGGATGTTGGTCATCTCCATCGCCGTGAGGGGGGTGTATTCAGATGGCTTGGCCACCAGCGTGCAGCCCGCCGCCAGCGCCGCAGCCCAGGCGCGGGCCGTGTTATAGGCAGGGAAGTTCCAGGCGGTAATGGCCCCCACCACCCCGAGCGGCTGTTTGATCACCGTCATACGCTTACGTGGAATCCGCGAGGGAATGGTGCGGCCATAGACGCGCTTGCACTCCTCAGCAAACCACTCGAACAAATCAGCGG
Organism: Chloroflexota bacterium; assembly: GCA_010092845.1. GTDB lineage: Bacteria > Chloroflexota > Anaerolineae > Aggregatilineales > J027 > J027. The sequence continues at coordinate 23,963 of JAADYW010000068.1, read as the reverse complement.
CCACAAACCACTCGCCTTTGGCCTGCTTAAATGGCTTGCCGGACTCCAGGACAGTAGTATGGGCCAACTCATTGAGGCGGCCCCGTATGATGTCCGCCGCCTTCTTCAGAAGCGCTGCTCGCTTGTAGGCGGTCTGCCCTGACCACTCAGGAAAAGCCCTGGCCGCGGCCTCAATCGCTGCATTGGCATCATCAGCATTGCCATATGGGACACTGCGAATGGCGTCTTCAGTGGCAGGGTTGATCACGTCCCACGTGCTACCGCTATTGGCTTCAGCCCATTCTCCATCGATGTACTGCTTGTATGTATAGTCCATGTATGGATCTCCCTTAAATCAAAACACTGCTTTCTCGGGTGATTAGTTTGCCTGGATTATTTTGGTGTATTGGGCACAGAATCTCAAGAATTAGGCGGAACGCGATCGCGTTCGTGGTTTACGAGGCGAAGCGCCTCCGAAAGATCAGCACAAGATTACAGAGCCAGGCGCGATTGATTAGCCATCAAGCGCCGCCTTAAATTCGCTAATCGCTGCGATGTGTTCCTGGGGCGTGAGGTCGCTACCCATCGTGTTGATGCTGAGATGTGTTGCGCCGAAATCCTGCCACATCTGGACCGTCTCGGCCCATTCGCCCCGGGGATGCCGATTGAGAGAGATACGAATGTCCAGGCCAAAGTCCCTGGGATCACGTCCTGCCTCAGCCAGGTAGGTGTGCAATTTCTCTACCATTACGGCCGTTTTCTCAAAAGACATGGTGTTTGGCATCCAGCCATCGCCCAGCCGGGCCATGCGTTTCAAGACTGCATCAGCGCCACCGCCAAACCAGATGGGGATCGGACGTTGCACGGGCAGTGGATTCAGCCCAGCATCCCGGATCGTGTGGTATTCTCCCTCAAAAGTAACGAGAGGTTTGGTCCAGAGTTCGCGCAAGACGAGAACCTGCTCCTCGCTGCGCTTACCCCGGTTGGAAAAATCCTGATTAAGGGCTTCGTACTCGACGGGATTCCAGCCGATTCCAATCCCCAGCCGCACACGTCCGCCAGATAGGAGATCGAGTTGGGCCACCTGCTTGGCTACCAATGCGGTTTGGCGTTGGGGCAAGATCAGTATTCCAGTGACAAATTCAACCTGCTGTGTAATCGCCGCCAAATAACTGAATAGAGTAAACGGTTCGTGGAACTGGCTCTCGAAGGTATAGGGGCCACGCCAACCCCCAGGCCGCTCAGGATTAGCCCCAAGCACGTGGTCATATGCAAGCAGATAAGAATATCCCAACCCCTCGGCGGTCTGGGTATAGTCCCGTATAACTGCGACATCCGCACCGATTTCTGTCTGGGGAAAAACGACGCCTAATTGCATGTGGAGTACTTCCTCTCAACCGAGTTGTCTTTGGCTACAAGCAGACTATCCATAGAATTTGCACCAGGGGACACCCTGCTTTAGCGGGGTGGGGAATGGCGCTTTCCTCCATGTTTCTCGCGTGATAGAATCAAGCGGTACATCGAGGCACAGAAGGGGCCGTCAGGCGCTAACGTGGCCGGTTGCGGTGTGCGTAGCCTGAGAAGCTCCCCGCTTTAGCGGGGAGAGTTGTCACGTTGAATCCTTGGTCGCCTTTGTTGCGCACAGTGAGCCCGTTCATAGTACGCTTGGCTAACTCGAGTTAGGTGACATGGCCGGGATGTTCACGTTAGAATCGCCCTGATCATGGTTGATCGTGCGCAATGCCACGGCGATGCTTTCCGCAGCACGTTTAGTGTAGAGCCATACCATGCCTGGCTTGACCTCAGTGCTACAGATTACCGCCAGCGATAACAAAAACGGCTCGCGGATTTCGACGATGTAGACGCCACTATACTCGCCTTCCAGATACGCGGCGTGGAACTGATTCTCATCAAGGATACGGGCCAACGTATCCGTTGCCGAGTGATCAATCGACAGGGCGCGGGTCAGCAGCACGAGGTCGTAGTCCTCCAGTGTACCGGCCGCGCCTGCCAGATTACCCTCCGAATCGATCAGGCCGACGAAATGAGCCCGAATATGGCCTAACAAGGTTGATAGCTCCATGTTGATTGTCTCAAACTGCTCGCGCGAGAGCAGGAGGGTGGCTGGACGGGTGGCACGATTGATCTGGCGCTCGCGATTACGCGAGGGATGGGCCTTGTCGCCAAGATCTACCGCGTCGGCAGCGGCCACCGGGCGCAGCTTGCTGGCCGTCTCGATCTGGCGCTCGATCTGCATGAGGAGGAGTTGATAGTTGACGGGCTTATGAAGATAATCACAGGCGCCCAAACGCATTGCCGCGACTGCCGACTTTGCCGATAGATCATCATCGATAATCATGACAGGCGTTCCCGGGCGCAAACCGCCAACGACAGCCAGAAGGTCCATACCACTAAGGTCAGGCAGCCGGGTTTCGGTAATGACCATTTGAAACTCCCCGAGAAGGATCTCGCTGAGGGCATCTTCGAATGTACCTGAGTCAACCGTCAGATACTCACCTTCGAGGATTTCACTCAGATTGGTGATCAGCTCGCGGTCTTGCCCCACAATTAGAATACGACCCTTTGGCTTTTTCATGACTCGGCCTTCCGCTGACTGACAGGTGATGTTGTATCGGCAAACAGTTTGTCTGATTCTAATAGGATGATTAGTTCTCCATCATATAATTCTACACTTGCTTGCGCAAGTGTTGCTGTCGGATCACCCTGGACAATACGTTCAACTTTATCCACCAGAACGGCAAGCTGGCGCTCGGCGTGCTTCAAGATGATCAATGGTGCGTCCAGCGGAGGGGTACGTGGTGGAAGTCCCAACCGCACCCGTAGGTCTATGATAGGGGTAACCTGGCCCCGTATGTTGGCGACTCCCAGCCAGTCAATCGGCATATCCGGTATCGCTCTGGCCTCAAGGATTGCCATGATCTCTGAGACTGTGGCGATAGGTATAGCATAGCGTTGGGACCCCAGGCGAAAAACAATTAGAGCAGACATCTCTGGCCAGATTGGCTCTTATCTAAGCACTATCAACCGCGCGAAGCAGATGAACTACGTTCGTCAGTTAGCCATAGTACCAGTTCGATACTGGGCGGACTTCCGGGCACCAGGCTAACTTCATCCATCATACTGCCAAGTTTGGTGCGTAGCGCCACGGCCGCATTTTCAGGGCTAGCAGTAGCTAGCCAGTTCGCATTGCAACGGACTTGCAGGCCTGTGCGTGCCCCCTGGCGCAGCCCATGGAGGTTAATAACCTGATGTTCGCCCGCGTTCAAGATAATATTCACCAGCGAAGCTACCGCTCCGGCAATCTGAGCACGGCTAGCGGTATTAAAACCCAGAAGCGATGCTGCCCGGCGAGCAGTGTTGCGGGCGAGCATGACATCCATGCTGTCCTCAACCTCAATCAGCATTACCGGCGGGATTTTGATCCGTTGCCCTTCATGTTCCATGTCTTGAGACCTTCTCAGAATTTAGTCAATCAAACCGAGTTCACGCAGACTATCGAGCAGGTGTTCACCCGCGAAAATATCCTTGGGTATGTAGTCATCGGCACCAGCCTGAAGCCCTGTCATTGTCTCCTTGGGGCTAGCGAACTCGGTAAGCATGATAACGGGCACATCGCGCGTCCCTGGGTTACGTTTGAGCCGCCGACATACTTGGTAACCGTCCATTGACGGCAGGTTGATATCGAGAACAACAAGGTGGGGCGGGCTTTCCATAGCGACACGAATTGCGTCTGGCCCATCACTGACGATCCGAACCTGCAGGCCAACACTCTCCAGGGTTTCTTTTATCTGCTGGGCCTGGGTCGGGCTATCTTCAACCAGTAGAACTTGTTGGGCCATTATCTGTCTCCCAGTCAAATTTATTGTGCCAAGTTTTTCACCTGTTGTGTCAGCAAACCGAGAGAATCTCGTTATAGTTTACTAACCAACCTGCTTATAACCGACAAGCTCCATCAATGCAGCTGGCATCTGTTCCACGGGTAGCACAAATTCGGCTGCCCCTCTGGCGATAGCACTGGCGGGCATTCCAAATACAACACATGATTCTTCATCTTGCGCGATTGTCCGCGCACCCTTTTCATGCAACATCGCCAGGCCCTGGGCACCGTCTTCCCCCATGCCCGTTAACAATACACCGACCGCTCGCCCCCCATGTAGCCTGGCCGCACTCTCGAACAGGACATCAATTGATGGCTGGTGCCGTTGTTGGCCTTTCTCTGAGTTTAGCACAACCTTCCCATTCTGATTCAGGGCCAGATGAACACCGCCCGGCGCCACCCATACCTCGCCCGCGACTGGCTTATCACCCTCCGGTGCAAGTTTCACACTCAGCTCACATCTTCTCGACAACCAATCGGCAAAGCCCGGCACGAACTCCTCAACCAGATGTTGAACCACCAGAATTGGCACAGAGAAATCGGCTGGAAGCTCGCTCAGCACGTGGGCCAGTGCCCCCGGCCCGCCAGCACTCGCTCCCATTACGATAAGCTTGGGGAGTTTGCGGCTGTTCGGTTTGATCTTTTTGGGATGCGGGATGTCAGTTAGCGGCGTGCCAGGTGTTCGGCGGACAACGCTTACATCAGACATCAATTCTAGAAGGCGGACGAAATCGCGTCGTTTCTGCTCATCTTCGGGAGCCGAAGATGGCTTTTCGATGGCCGCCACCGCACCGGCCTCCATGGCCAGCATGGCATAATCAACCTCTTGCTGACCTACGCCAGAGGATGCAACCACCACAGGTACTGGCGCAGTAGCCATAATCTGCCGAATAGCCTCAAGGCCGTCCATGCGCGGCATCTGGATATCCATACTTATGACATCGGGGCGCAGTTCCTGTACGAGCCGCACGGCTTCAACGCCGTCAGGCGCTTCGCCACAGACCATCAAGGCTGGCATGCTGTTGATCAACTCCACGAGAAAACGGCGTGTTGTGTACGAGTCTTCGACGACTAGAACTTGCCTCAACTCGTAGGTTTCCATTGCCAGATCCTTTACTAAACACCGTTGCCTAATAGCTATAATATAGTTGATTCGCGATAGAACCGCTAGCGTACCAAAAGGTAGAATTGACTCTCCACATTGTGTGGGGGTTCGAGACGCGATGCAGAAGTTTTGAATGCCTTGGGCGAGCTAGCGTGTGCTCCGAAGATGAACACGAGGAGATAATGCAAATGGCCATTCGTGCATACACCAATGGCCATCCATAGCGCGGTCCACTAGTTATTCTCTGCCAGCCATGCAGCGATTGCTGTTGTCAGGTAATCTCGAATGTCCTCATCGTTAAATAGATTGGTGCCATGCCGGCTACCAGCGTACATCCGTAGCTGGGTATAACCCTCAGTAACAGCATAGAGTTGATTGACAGTATCTGCGCTGAAAGTGTCGTCGCGTGATGCGACCAACATGATCGGTCGCTCCGGGTTGTTGGCGACCGCATCCTCGGTAGTAACACCCCGATAATCCAGGCCCGGGGACAAGGCGACAACTGTGGCAATCTCCGCATCATTGGCCCAGCCACGGATCGCCAGATTACTGCCGATACTCGCGCCGACCAATGAAATCCTACCGGGGTCTACGCCTTCCTGCTCACGGAGCCAATCAATTGCGGTCTGAACATCCGTCTCGGCTAGCGTCCAATCACGTTCGCCACCCGTCTCACCATGTCCACGCAGATCGATGTTCAATACAGCGAAGTTGTACTCATCCACCAGGACTGGGATCAGTGGCCGCCAGGCACTACGCAGGCTCCCCAGCATATGCATCAGGATCACACCTGGCACTGGCTCTTCACTCTCTGGCAGATAGAAATCGCCTTGCAGCTGCAAACCGTCACTGGCTTCAATAGTGACAGCCTCGGCCGAGGTCTCTGGGCTACCATCCTGCGCAAAAGTTGCAGGCATCAGAGGCGCAATCAACACTAATACGACGGCAAACAATAGCATACGTTTCATCAGCGTGCTCTCCTTGGATTGTAGTTGCGATGACGATCATCATTTAAGGCGGTGCTTTCCCGAAGTGGCTAGAGGGCGCAAGTTGTTTTGTATAGCGATCCCCCCATGATCCTGCTAAAATCGCATCAGGCCAATATGACATAGCGATGGGGGGTTAAACCAATGGCTATCCGCGTATTGCTGTTTGAACCAGAAGACATTCTCTACAAACGTCCACAACCAAACCAGCATTTTCATGCTTTTCTGGAAAAGCTTGGCTTGCAACCCCGTCATCCCCAAATGGTACAACGTGCCCTAAAAGCAGGCTACTTCGACGTGATTCATGGACGTATCACCCGCGATGATTTTTACGACGCAATTTTACGCTTCTATGAAATCGAAGGCGAGACTGTCATACCCATTGGGCGCAAGGCACTGCTGGCTGATTCGATGTCAATCGAGGCTATGAACGATGCACCTTCCGTTCTGAAAAACCTGCAAGCTGATGGGTTCAAGCTAGCCCTGGTAATGAATAGTGAACACCCTTCGCAGGATGTCATTACAATGCTGGCCCGCGCTGGATTTCCGACGGCCTTATGGTCAAGTGTAACGACTTCTTGCCAGGTCGGAAAATCGATTCCTGACAAGTCTATTTTTGACACCGCTCTCGACAAAGCAGAGGCCTCTCCGGGAGAAACAGCTTTCATCAGCCCGCGTGGTGAGATCCTCGTGCGGGTTATGGAATATGGTTTAGCCACCGTCGCCTTTGGCCAGCCCGAGAACAATGCATTCGCTGATCATTGTTTTCAACACTTGTCTGAGTTATACCAATTTCTCACGAAGTGAAATCACCATACGCGCAAGTCATATGACGGACACCCACCGTTTGGCCATCGGTGCATGACTCTACCCTTGCGATAGACATGAGCGATAAGGTAGTATGCCGGTGCTTTTTCATTGATGTACTGGGAACAGTGAGCTGTGATGCGGTTGCGAAACGTGATAATGGGGTTGGTATCGGTTGTCATTATTCTGGTGCCGGTCACCGTCGGGCGCGCCCAAACCCCGATAGATACCGTCCTGGATCGTGTACAAGAGTATTTTGGCGAGCAATACGGTCGTGATTATGCGCTGGTGCGCTATACCTATGCCTTCCAGACCTGGGCGGATAGCAGTCTAGGTTGCCCCCAACCCGGCATAGCCTATACCCAGGGTACCGTCGAAGGGTATCAGTGGAAACTGGAAATTAGTGATGGCACGAACGAAATCACAACCTACGAACTCCATAGCAATCTGGATGGCAGTGTCATTGTCCTCTGTACGCCCATTGACCGGGCACGGCTCGTAGACTACCAGACCTACCAAAATGGCATCTACCTGATTGACTATCCCGATACCTGGCAGATCAACGCCTCAGAAGACCTCGCCGAGGTCACTATTTCACCAGATGGTACTGTAGCCTGCGACGATATCGGCATGTACATCCTCCGGCTGGACTCCGTCGGCAATGCCAATATGATGCTTGATGATGCCCTCCGGCGTGCGGGCCTTGTCCAGAATGTGGGAGCCCGTATCCCGGTAAACAACAGCCAGACAGCGCTCACGGTGCTCTACCAGGCAGCCTGCGACTCGAATGTGCTGCAATATCGAGCCACCGCCTTCCCAGATACCAGCGGCACCACTGGTTATCTGGTTCTGCAATGGGCACCCCAGGCACAGTACCCCAACTGGTCCAATGTCCTTTCCAAGATTATCGAAACCTTCCGCTTCATTGATGAACAATCTGTCGTAGAGACAGAAGGCGAACAGCCTGTTGATCCTGCCCGTTTGCTGGCGGGCTATCCCCTGGCACACATTTTCGTGCAGGATGTCTATTGGGGTGGATTCGACGATTTGCCCGGCGACGCGATCACCGTTGGCTCTGACCGACCGCGCCGTGGGATGGCTTTTTCCTACAATGGGCAGTATCTGGCCTATATCGATCCCAGCCCAGAAGAGGGGAAAGACAGCATCCGTGTGGCAAGCCCCTCGTCGCGGCGGGTGACGATTGATCGCGATGCGCTGTTGGCCCCCCGTTTCCCCCTGACCTGGTCTCCAGATGCATTACAGCTCGCTTATGTCGTTCAGCCGGACGAACCACCAGCTCCGGATGGACGACGTGCCCTGGAAGTCCGCAACGCTGCCATTGGCGATTCGCCACAACCGGAGGTACTGGGCAACGTCCCCTTTACCGACAACTGTGAACCACCGAGCACACCTTATACACCGGAGCAACTCTATTGGCAGGAGACCGGCGTGCAGGGTAATGCCCTCACGTTTGCCTGGCTGCTCGACGGAAAATTCCTTTACACCACCAACTGCAACGGCACAGGTCTGGCCATCTGGGACCCTCGCGATAGCAGCTTGCAGGATCTGGGGGAGGATCTGCGTCGCGCCGCGCTAAGCCCCGACCGCACGAAACTGGCAGCTATTGGCGGGGATGGAAGCGTCTTTGAGATCGATCTGGTTTCCGGCGAACGTACACCGTTACCGCTGCAAACACCAGCCGATCAGATCGCCTGGTCGCATAATAATGAGGTGTTGTACTATAGCGCTCTCATGCCAGGGCAGCCATTTCTCGTGGATAACCCGGCGCTTGAAGAGCGCGCCCAGCGGGTGCTGAAGACATTTCCCTATGAATCAGCGTTGAATACCGTGACCATAACGGCCTACAATCTGGCTGATGGCTCAAACGATGTTCGCTGGCAGGGCCAGGCTTATGCTGTGGGACGCATGGTGCCTGCGCCAAACAATGCCGGCCTGCTGTTCAGTGTGATCCCCAGTGATCGCGAATGGACAATGGCCTTCATTGAGGAAGCGGATCCGGTCACGCTGCGCTTTGCCAGGCCCGAAACCGAACTCTACTGGCTGTCAACATCGAGTGATGAAGCACGCCTCCTGGCAGTTACCGCGCAGCCGATCTTCGCACCCGCTGTTCCGCCATCTACAGAAGATGAAAGCGATACAACTGCAGCCGAACAAAGGTGATCTCGCTTGGAAAATACACTGCGTCTAATGACTTACAACATCTTGCGTGACGGGCGGGAGCGCGAAGAGGCGATCGTCGAGGTAATCCGCGCTCACGAGCCCGATGTTGTTGTCTTACAGGAAATCCACACAGAAGCTTTCCTCCAACGCCTGGCAACCACGTTGAACATGGAGGCCTTTCTTGTCAATCAACGCTGGCCCTTCCGTGTTGGGGCGCTCAGTCGGTTCCCGATCCAACATACTGAGACGGTGCCGCTGTGGTTAATCGGTGGCAGGGCATTGCGTATCCGTGTCGCTGTAACCGACGAAATCAATGTGACAATCTATGGAGTACATCTCATCGGACTGTATATGTGGTTTTCTGAGGCCATCCGAGCGGCACAGCTTAGCCAACTGATACGTTTTCTGGTAGACAATGAGACTGCACTGCACGTCGTAGCCGGCGATTTCAACACATTTGCGCCAGGGGATCGTGTTGCTTTGTCGGACGCACCACGGTGGGTTCGGGCACAGACTTGGTGGCAATTTGGCGCCAAGGCGCGCTGGGCTTTGAAGAAAATGGCCGATGCAGGCTATACTGACTGCTATCGGGCCCTGTATCCTGCTGAGGACGGTTTCACCTTACCCTCGCATCAGCCCCTGGTGCGCCTGGATTACATCTACGCTAATCCAGGCTTTCGACCCTACTTGCAGGCGTGCGACGTCGTCACCACGCCAGAGGTGGTACAGCGCGCCTCAGATCATCTTCCGGTTGTCGCAACTTTTACCTTCTAGCCGGACTGCACTCAAGGCTGAACATTCCAGCGCCGGAAGACTTCAAAGAGGATAATCCCCGCCGACATCGCAGCATTCAGCGACTCACCCGCTGCCATCGGGATCCGGACAGTCATAGCAGCACGCTGGCTGGCTGAATGGCTCGGGCCATGCGCCTCGCTGCCAATGACCAGCCCACATGGCCGCGGCCACTCCACGTCATATATGGTCGTGTCGCCATGAGCGTCTGCCACGACCAGTGGAATATCGAGCGCATCAATTTGGGGCCAATCCCATCTCACGATAGGTATCCGGAAATGAGCTCCCATCGCGGCTCTGACGACTTTGGGATTGTAGGGATCGACTGTGTTAGGCGCGAGGACGACCAGATCGACCCCGGCCGCTACCGCAGTCCGGAGGACCGTCCCTACATTGCCTGGGTCAGCAAACTGGTCCAGGATCAGTGTCATATTGGGGGATTCAGGCGCCGGGACATCTGGCCAGGGGAATACACCCAGCACACCCTGCGACGTCTGAGTATCGCTCAGCTGGTCAAAAAGGGCAGTTGCCACAAACTGCGTGGTTACATCCAGTTGGCGGAGTTGATCCACCAGATCAGGGGAGACCATGTCCTCGCGCAAGAGCACGAATTCCGCCACAGCACCCGCCGCGAGGGCATCTTGTACCAGGCGTACGCCCTCCAACACCAGGGCTTGTTCCGACCGCCGGCGCTTGCCGTAAGACAACAGCGTACGTACGCGCTTCAGGCGCGCGTTCTGGGAAGACGTGATTATGTCCATTGCTCGCGCCAACAAAAAAGAGGTGGAGGGCACCCCACCTGTTTATCGGCATTCATCTGATGGCAACCAATCACAGGTTGCGGTCAGGCCATAGCAGCTTTGACGATCTGGCCAAAGGTTTCGGGATCACGCACTGCGATATCGGCCAGCATCTTGCGGTCAATTTCGATATTGTTATCACGCAGACCGTGAATCAACTCGCTATATTTGACCCCGTGCGTGCGCGAAGCAGCGTTAATCCGTGCGATCCACAGGCGGCGCAGGTCACGACGACGGCGACGACGATCCCGGTAAGCATAATGCAGGCTCTTCATCATGGCCTCATTGGACCGGCGGAAGAGCTTATGGCGTGTATCCCACTGCCCTCTGGTCAGTTTCAGTATTTTCTTATGGCGGCGGCGTGTTGTGAAGCCGCCCTTAACACGAGCCATTGATACGAACTCCTCTGTTGATTGCTAAGCAGGCGGATTGGCCTTGTGCTTGCCGAGATAGGGTGCAAGTTTGCGGACACGCTTGACTGACGCCGTCTCACTCACTTCGAGCATACGATCAAATTGACGCTTAACCCGCGCCGATTTGCGACGCCGAAGGTGACTCTTGCCGCCTTTGGTGCGCATCAATTTGCCGCTGCCCGTGACCCGGAAGCGCTTGGCTGTTGCCTTATGGGTTTTCAGCTTGTACTTCTTCTGCTTTTTCGCCACGTTTCTCACTCCTTCACCGGCAAACGAAGGCCGCATTCTGCATGCGGCTTCGGGATGATTATTGTTGTTGAGCAGGATGGAACTGCGACCCGACTTTAGGTTATTTCTTGCCTTTTTCAGAAGCTGGGGCCAGGATCATGAGCATGGTATTGCCCTCCATGCCCGGGCTTTTCTCTTGAATTGCCACATCCTGGAGTTCTTCCCAGACCTTATTGAGCATGTCGCGCGCGATATCAGGATGTTGGATTTCGCGGCCCCGAAATCGGACACGGGCCTTGACTTTCATGCCTGATTCAAGCCAGCGACGGGCATCACGTATCTTGAAACCCAGGTGATGATCGTCAGTTTTCGGGCGCAGACGAATTTCTTTGACCTCGATCTGCTTCTGTTGGCTTCGCGATTGCCGTTCGCGCTTCTTCTTCTGGTAAAGAAACTTGCCAAAATCCATAATCCGGCATACTGGCGGATCGGCATTCGGTGCCACTTCAACGAGATCCAGATCACGCTCCATGGCCAGTTGCAGGGCCTCATCAATCGAGACAACGCCCCGATTGTCATTGTCGTCAGTGATGAGCCGCACCTTCTTGGCCCGAATTTGTTCATTAATCCTATAGTCGGTGTCTGCTATTGTTCAATCCCCTTTGGTCTTTTCTTACAAAGTTATGCCCGAGTATAGCATCGAGTGGTAGCTGAGTCAACGCATAAACAAAGCGGATTCGCGTTGTGCTGCCTTATGAATCGCTGAGCAGGGCGAGCGCTCGTGCCCCAATTTCCGCCCGCGGCACAGTCTCCTCATGGGCATCTGCCAGGCGCTTGAGCGTAACAACGCCCTGCTTGATCTCATCGGGGCCGGCGATCACGGCCAGGGGGATCGTCTTACTGTCTGCATAGCCGAGCTGCTTGCCCAGGTTTTTTCGGGGATCCATATAGGCTTCGGTACGCACCCCCGCCTGGCGCAGCTCAGCGGCGAGTTTCAGGGTCTCGAGTTGCAGATCGTCGCTGAAAACGGTAACCAGAGCCTCGACGACCGTTGACCGGACCGTGGCCGGATAAAGGTTCAGCATATCCATTAGGTCGATAATGCGCTCAATGCCGAGGCTGATACCTGTGGTGGGTAGGCTCTGGCCGCGGAAACGCCCAATCAACTCGTCATAGCGCCCTCCCCCCTGCACACTACCCAGGTTGTCGGGCTTGGTGATGACGGTTTCGAAGATCGGCCCGGTATAATAACCTAGACCCCGTACCATTGTGAAGTCCAGCGCAAGATAGTCACCCGAAATACCCAAGGCCTCGACCGCTTCATTGATTGTCGCCAGTTCTTCTATACCTTCCTGGGCCACAGGAATATCATCCATCTCCTCGCGCAAGTGACCGAGCGCGGCCATACGCTGTGAGATATCACCACGACCGTCAAGCGCTAGAAGATCGACCAACCGGCTGGTGGTTTCAGCGGGCAGACCCTCCTCAACCAGAAGCTTTCGGACGCCATCCAACCCGATTTTGTCCGCCTTGTCGATTGTTCGGTATAGCCCGGGCAGCTTCTCTTCAGGCACACCGGCATAAAGGCCAATGCCGGTCAATAGCTTGCGATTGTTCAGCTTGATGGTGAAATCGGTGAAGCCGAGCTCCTGGAGGGCAGTATAGACGATGTGGATCACCTCTGCTTCTGCAGCAGCATTGCGTACTCCGATGATGTCAGCATCACATTGATAGAATTCCCGATAGCGCCCCTTTTGAGGCCGCTCGCCACGCCAGACAGGCGCGATATGATAGCGGCGGAAGGGTAACTTGAGGTCGTTCTCGTTCTGGGCAAAAAAGCGCGCTAGCGGTACGGTCAGGTCATAGCGGAGCGCGAGTTCCTCCTTGGCGCCGGGATGCTGGGCATGGTAGATCAGCTTCTCGGCTTCGTCGCCGAGATTGCTACCTAGCAGTGTCTCGCGCAGCTCCAGAACCGGGGTTTCGATCGGTTCAAAGCCGAAGCGTTCGAAAACGCGGCGGACTGTGTCAAAGACGTATGTGCGTTTGGCCATCTCGGCCGGAAGATAATCCCGCATTCCTTTGGGGTTTCGCGCTGTGGATTTGGCCATAGTTGACTCCATCACGGGCCTATGATTTGTCTACAGAAATGAAGCGCCCTAAAATCTAGGGCTAGAAACGCATGCTATATGATGCATACTGTGCATATATAAGCAGAGAAAGGCAGGTCATCGTGAGTCAACCAGAAACCATAGATTTTGGCAAGGGGAGTCATGCTCGGGTTGTGCAAGTAGAACCAGACTCAGATCCTGCTCAGGCCCTGGCGCAAGTGGGCATCACGGACTATAAAGCCGCGATCGTCATGCACAGTGGCGCCGCGTTCATGATCGAGCGTTACCAGCGCAAGCTGGCCCGGATCTTCACAGAAGGCCTGGCTCGTTTCGCTGATGATAATGGGCTTCTACTGGCAGACGGGGGCACCGCTGCTGGTGGCATGAAGCTCATCGGGCAGTCCCGTGCGGCAATCGAGGCTAGATTTCCGTTGGTGGGGGTAGCTGTCGCCGCGCTCGTGACCTATCCAGGCGGGCCAGCGCCCGACGAGAACCGCTGGCCTCTGGATCCTCACCACTCGCATTTTATTCTGGTAGATGGCCACGATTTCGGGGATGAGTCCCCCCTACTGGTTGGTCTCACCAGCGCGCGTGCAGTGCCAGCATTGGCCTTGATTGTCAATGGAGGTGATTTGGTGCGACGCGAGGCCGAGGTTCAGGCACGGCGGGGGATTCCCCTGGTGGTACTGAAAGGAAGCGGGCGTTTTGCTGACGAATTGGCAGAAAGCAAACCTAGTAGCCCCTTACGGGCACATTATCCACCCGATGCGGTGCTACGTGTTTTCGATACCACTGCAGAGCCTCCACAGGCTTTGTACGAGTTACTCGCCGAGATGTGCAACTCCTAGTCGTCGCTATTGAACGCCGCTGCCAGGGCTCTGACTATCGTCACGATATTGTCCGACGCATGTTTGACCTGCGTTTTCAAGTTCTCGACCTCGCCCGGTAGCATTTCGGGTCTGCGTTCAATGACGCGCTGGATAATCTCCACCTGAGTATAAAGCCCTGCTACCGGGTTCCCAACATAGGTATGGAGCAGCCGTTCCACCCAATAACCAGCTTCGGGCGATAAGGTCTCGGCAATTTCCTGTTTGAGGGTCTCAAAATCTAGTTGCGAGTTCATTCCTTCTGCCTCTTCGCACAACGTACTTGATCTTCTGCAATTCTAGCCCTGGCTTAATGCGCCATGCAAGCCTGGACTTTGCTGCTACAATTGTGCTCGTTAGCATGCTGCAATTTACGCTTGGAGGTATAGGTATCGTGATGAGAACGAGAAAACGTTGGATGCTGAGCGGTATCCTAGCGCTGGTTCTGGGCCTGGTGGTGGTAATACCCAGTATTGCTCAAGAACCAGAAGGCGAGAATTATGATTTGGCATTGGTAGTTGACGGTTTGGAGCGTCCGCTGTTCCTCATCGAGCCGGACGACGGCACCGGCCGGTTATTCATCCTCGAACAACCAGGCCGTATCCGCATCGTCGAAGATGGCGAGCTGCTCGACGAGCCATTTCTGGATCTGACTGAGTCGACCGGGATCACCGCCAACGAGCGCGGGTTGCTGGGGTTGGCCTTTGACCCTAGCTTTGCCGAGAATGGCTACTTCTACGTGGACTATACCCGCCTCTCAGATGGACATACCGTTGTCTCACGCTTCACGGTTTCGGAGGACGATCCGAACCGTGCAGATCCCGATAGCGAGACAATGATCCTGTTTGTCGAACAACCCTTTGGCAATCACAACGGCGGTATGGTTGCATTCGGGCCGGATGGCTATTTGTATGTTGGCCTGGGAGATGGCGGTTCTGGCGGCGACCCGAGGAACAATGGCCAGAACCCGAATACTCTACTGGGGACAATCCTGCGGATTGATCCGGTATCAACCACACCCTACGCCATTCCTGATGACAACCCCTTCGTTGATTCGCAAGAAGGTGCACCGGAGGTTTGGGCTTACGGTCTGCGTAACCCCTGGCGCTTCAGTTTTGATATAGAAACGGGTGATCTCTACATTGCTGATGTCGGTCAGAATGCGTATGAAGAGATCAATTTCCAACCGGCAGATAGCAGCGGTGGTGAGAACTATGGCTGGAATGTCTATGAAGCCAGTTTGCGCTATAGCGGTGGGATGGCCGAGGATGCGGTGTTCCCTGTCGCCGAATACGGCCGCAGTGAAGGGTGTTCGATCACCGGCGGCTATGTCTACCGCGGTGAGTCACTCCCTGATCTGGAGGGCGTATATTTCTACGCCGACTACTGTACAGGCACGATCTGGTGGCTGAATCGATCTCAGGAGGACGAATGGGATGGCGGGGTCTTGATGGAGACGGATCTGCAGATCACGTCGTTTGGTCAGGACCTCAGCGGGGAGATTTACGTTATCGACCGCGGTGGTGGTATCTACAAGCTGGTCGCGGAGTAGAACATGGCAATAGCCCACGCCCCAGTGATGGTCGCGGCTATCCTGGACGGGCTCCAAGTTGCGTCAAGAGCAGACGCAGTTTACGTTGATGGGACTGTCGGAGCGGGTGGCCATAGTGGCGCCATTCTGGCGGCTCGCTCCGATAGCCGGCTGATAGGTATGGATCTCGACTTGCAGGCGTTAGACCTGGCTCGTGAGGCGCTGGCCCCATTTGGCGAACGGGTACGACTGATCCATGCCAGCTATACGGCCATGCCTTCCGCGCTAGCTGAAGCGTTTCAAGTGTCTCAGGCGGACGGTATTCTGCTTGATCTCGGGGTATCATCGATGCAGCTTGATGAGGCGGTACGTGGCTTCGCATTCCGGCTAGAAGGCCCCCTGGATATGCGCTTCGATTCCACCAGCGAGGGACAGACCGCCGCAGACCTTACCAATACGTTGCCAGCAGATGCCCTGGCCGACATCCTGTATCACTATGGCGAGGAGCGGCACAGCCGTCGCATCGCTCGTGCTATCGTCGCAGCACGGCCACTGCACACGACCCGTGATCTCGCTGAGCTTATCGCTGGTTTAGGGTTATCTCATGGCAAGATCCATCCAGCGACGCGGACATTTCAGGCACTGCGCATCGCAGTCAACGACGAGCTACGCACGGTGGAGACGGCTTTGCCGGTGGCACTTGGCTGCCTGAAGCCAGGCGGCCGCCTGGCGGTAATCAGCTTTCATAGCCTGGAGGACCGGATCGTGAAGCAGTATTTCAAGCAGGAGGCAGCGGATTGCCTATGTCCCCCTCACCAGCCAGTGTGTACCTGCAATCACCGCGCACGCGTGAAACTAATCACCCGCAAACCGATAACGGCTCCCCTTGAGGAAATTGAGCGCAATCCGCGCGCCCGGAGCGCCAAGCTTCGGGTCGTTGAGCGCCTAGAAAGCAACTGATGCATTTTTCAATAATTTCGCATACAATCCTCCGTAAGGAGTCGTATCCGTTGACGTTAGATGGTATGGGAGTATGCTATGAGCGACGAAAACGAAAGCCCAAAATGGCTACAGGAGTTCGAAGATCTGGCAAACGAGCGTCTGGAGCATGGCTCCGCATGTAAGCAAGTGCATCCCATTGTCGAAGCCTGGTATGAGCGATTGATGGATGGCGATCCACCCTCCTCGCGGGATTCAGTCTTGCAGGCGATTGCCTGCCTGGCGACGGAGATCGTATCCGATATGCCGGATGAGATATTCGACCATTTCCTCGTCGATGAAGAAGCGGATGAGGAGTCAGAAGGGTCAGAAGAGTCCGAAGCCGAACTGGCATACTGGGTGCAGGAAATTCTCATGATAGGTCGCGCCTTCCAGATTGCTTTGGAAAAGGGTGAACTCGACGACCTATAACTATTCCACGAAATGACGAACTGGTGAGCGTCCCTGGCCGAGTTGCCAGTTGAGCGCCCCCGATAGTGCCCGGTGCAGATACGCGTGAGCGGTCTGCACCGCGCTTTTTATACTGAAGCCCCTGGCCAATTCCGCCGCAATCGCCGAGGCATAGGTACAGCCTACCCCATGAGGGTTCTCAACAGGCAACCGCGGCGCTGACAGCTCTGTAAAGGACTGCCCATCGAATAGCAAGTCCACAACATGATCGGTGTCATTCAAGTGTCCGCCCTTGATCAGAACAGCCTTGCTACGTCCCAGGGCATGTAGTTTCCGGGCCAGGCCATAAAAGTCGTCCAGACAGGTTGCTGGTGGCATCCCGACGAGACGACTGGCTTCATCAAGATTAGGCGTGACGATAGTAGCCTGGGGAAAAAGGATTTCGAGATAGGCTCCTACGGTCTCAGCCGAGACAATCAAGTGCCCCTCGCCATTCACCAACACCGGATCAACTACCAGCATGGCCTGGCCATTGCGTTGCGCTTCATCGGCTACCATCTGGACCACATCGGCACGGCCCAATAACCCCGTCTTGATCGCGGACGTACCGATGTCATCCAGAACTGCCCGTATTTGCTGTTGGATGAAGGGTATCGGCAGCGGGAAACTCTGCTGTACACCCATCGTATTCTGTGCAGTTATAATTGTCAGGGCTGAGGTGCCATAGACCCCGCGGGCAGTCAACGTCTTGAGGTCGGCCTGTATTCCAGCACTGCCCCCGGAGTCGGATCCGCCAATCGCGAGCACACGCGGCGGGATAAATGTCGTGGTTGGGTGAAATAGCATAGACCTGGCTTTCTGGAGCAATACGAGTTTGTCGCTTTAGCAACAACAATCACTGGCTGTGCAGCTTGTAACATGCGACATGCTCGTAGTATACTGCCCTTGCAGCCGCCATGATAGCGCCTATTGACGGGCCTAAAAGGCGGTATTGATGATGTGCATAATATTGAGTTCTGCTATTCCTCTCGTTTCAGGAGGCATAGGTAATGTATAGCAGTGGGGGATTTCGTCTCGTTGTTCGCCGTGGTCCTCAGCCCAATCAGGTCTATGAACTGACCCAGGATGCTAACACCATTGGTCGTGATATGAACAACGAGATCACGATCAATGACCCGGAAGTCAGTCGACATCACTGCCGCTTGACCAGGGGGCCAAGTGGTTTCACAATCGAGGACCTGGGTTCAACCAATGGCACTTTTGTGAGTGGGCGCCGCCTGACCGGTTCACAGCCACTTAATCCGGGTGATCTCATTGGCCTGGGTGAAACCGTTACGTTGGCATATGAAGCGGGCCCGATGGGGGCTGGTCCCGCCCCAAGCGCGGGCGGTTATGCCGGGCCAGAAATGGGACAGATGGGCGGCCCGCCTGGTGATTTCCATAGCCAGCAGCCAGCAGGTGGTTTACCCCCTGGCGCCCCCCAGCCGCCGGATTATTACGATGCTGCCGGGCCAGCGCCCTATTTTGCCGGCCAACCCCAGGCCTACAGTGCGGCGCCGGGCCAACAGCATGGGGGCTATTATGACCAGGCAGAGGGACGCGGCAACCGAGGTTGCGGCGTGATGATTGGGTGCAGTGTGTTTGCTGTCGTTGGTCTGGTAGTGCTACTCGTCGCAATTATCGTGGCTGACACCCCCCTGGATCACATCCCCTTCGTCTCGAATGCCGCTAATGCTGTGCCCCTACCCGGCAGCAGCGTTGACAATGCCGAGAAATTCCTGGAAGCGCTCGGGTCGTGCGATGCTGAGGAAGCTGAGACATATGTCTGCGATGATGACCAGGATGCAATCGCACGCCTAGCCGCATCCTGTGAAGCCGGGTTCGAGGACATCTCTTGCTCCCAAGACGGCAATGATGTGAAATGCGACTATGTCGAAGTGGTCGAGCAAGAACGCTTCGAGCGCGCGATCCACCTCAACATGCGCAACGGAAAGGTCTGTGGACTGGTGCTTCAGTTCTCGGATACAATTGAGGAAGATATCGTCCCGGAACCCTAAGTGCTGGCAGGTTGTCTCAATATTTGTCACAATAGCGCCGAATTGGATGGTGCTGGCGGCCAAGGCCGCTGTTTTCGCCGAGGGAGGCTTAGCAGATGCAGAGTAGTGGTGGTTTTCGGCTGGTGGTTCGCCGGGGCCCTCAGCCCAATCAGGTCTTTGAACTCAGCCGGGATGTCATGACAATCGGGCGTGAGGCGTCCAACGAGATTGCTGTGAACGATCCCGAAGTCAGCCGTCACCATTGCCGGCTTACCCGTTCCAGTGGGGGGTACATCCTTGAAGACCTGGGCTCAACGAATGGGACATTCGTCAATGGACAGCGCCTGACGGGAGCACGGCCCTTATCTGGCAATGATCAGATTGGCCTGGGCGAGACGGTTACTCTCGTTTTTGAGGCCCCTGGAATGTACGCCAGCAGCCCCGGGCAATATGCCGATGCCTCAGCCGGCTCAACAATGCCCGCTGGCGGACCTCCGCCTGGCGGAGGCTATTATGGCCAGCAACAGCCCTCCCAGGCGCCAGGGTACGGAAGTGCACCCTCACCAGGATATGGGGCGCAGGGAGCGCAGCCCGGATACGGCGAAGCCCCTGCCCAACCTGGTCAACAACCTGCTTATGGGCCTCCCCAACCAGACTATCCATACCAAGAGGACTATTACGCCGAAGAAGCTGGCGTGGGGCGCTGGATATTCCTGTCGTGTGGCGTTTTCCTGGTTCTCTGCATCATCACGAGCGTGATTGCAATCATACTCATTGACCAGTCCTGCGCCTGGGATGATATCCCGATCCTGGCGGATATTGTCGACGCCCTTGGCTATGAGGTCGATGAAACCGCCTGCTAGGTACCAACATAGCGCACGACAACAAGAGTCAGGTCATCGAAGGCTGGGGCATTGCCCTCAAAATCGCGCACCGATTCCAGGATGGCAGCCTTAATTTCGCCCGCCGGCTGGCCAGCAGACTCGCGGACGGTCTGTACCAGCCGCTCCTCACCGTATGGCTCTTGTGAGATATTCTCGGCTTCGGTCAGGCCATCGGTATAGAAGATCATCACATCTCCGAGCTGAAGATGGTATTGGTGCATCTTCAGCTTAATGGTTGGAAACCAGCCCAGCGGCGTTCCCCCTTTAGGCAAAAACTCAACGTGATCATCACTGGCCCGGTAAAGCATCGGCCGGTTATGCCCGGCGTTGACGCACTGGACCAGCCCGGCATCACCAAAAACAGCGTAGTAAAGGGTGACAAACATTCCTCCGGTTGAGTCCTCGAGCAGCAAGGTATTGGTTTGTTGCACGGTCTCTGTTGGCTCGATATTGGCGTAGGCATTCCCCCGGAACAAGCTGCGGGCGACAGCCATGTAAATCGCTGCGGCAGCGCCCTTGTCGGAAACATCGGCGACAACAACACCCATCTGTGAATGATCGAGCTTGAAGAAATCATAGAAATCGCCCGCAACCTCACGCGCCGCCTGCCAATCGAAGGCGACCTCATAGCCCGGCACCGGCTCAAATTGCGCTGGCAAAAGGCCGCGCTGAATATTCCACGCCATCTCTAGCTCGCGTTGCATACGCCCCTGATCCACAGCCAATTTATAGAGGCGTGCGTTCTCAATCGCGAAACCAGCCTCACTGGCAAAAGCAACCAGAAGATCCCGGTGCCCCTCATCAAAAATGCCGGCTTTGAGGCGATTGTCAACATAGACCAATCCAATAAGGCGCTGACGTACAAGGATCGGCACACACAGGATCGAGCGCAAACCTTTGGCGACAATGCTCTGGCCTCCCAGACGCTTGTCATATTGGGCGTTGAGCGTTAGCAACGGCTCACGACTGCTGATAACCTCACGGATAATAGTGGAACTCACCTCAAATTCCGGCGTATCAAGGACTTGTTGGTCCATACCACGCGCCACCTGAAACTCCCAGGTTTCACCAACTTCATCAACCAGGACCAGAAATCCTCGCTCGGCATTCGTCACTTGCACAACACGGTCCATAATCATATTCAAGACTTCAGCCATATCCAGGCTGGAATTCAAGTAACGTGTGACTTCATAAAGCGTTTCGAGATGGGCTGGGTCAACACTTTTCTCGTTCATCGTCCATTGCAGCCGGCCATTGACCAAAGACCAGACCAGCTAGCATAGCTCCTTTCCCAGCGAAATATCGCCTAACATCCCACCACTGATGTCCATTATAGCCGCTGGCGGGTGTGGTGCCATCTCGGGTTTCAGTTCTTGACACTGGCGTGTACAATGGCTTCGGGCCTCAGCCCTTGTGGCCGCCAGATGATAATTGTTGGGCTACGAACTTGATAAGGAGTTCGCCACGTGGTGAATAACACCATTGACGCAGACCCGCAAAACCCTGTGGCGCTCGAAATCAACGACCTTACAGTGGCATATCAGAGCAAGCCCGCTTTGTGGGATGTTGATCTGAAAGTGCCCGAAGGGGTCCTGATGGCGATTATAGGGCCCAATGGAGCGGGCAAAAGTACGCTGATCAAAGCAGCTTTGGGGCTGGTGCCCCGGGCCGCGGGGACGATCCAGTTTTACGGCAAACCCTATGCGAAGGCGCGTCACCTGGTCGGCTATGTTCCGCAGCGCGGTAGTGTCGACTGGGACTTCCCAACATCCGTGCTGGATGTCGCTATGATGGGACTTTACGGTCAGCTTGGCTGGTTCCGGCGGCCGGGCCGGCATGAGCGCGAAAAAGCGATGGAAGCACTGCAACAGGTCGGCATTGCAGAGCTAGCCAATCGCCAGATCAGCCAGCTTTCAGGTGGCCAACAGCAACGCACCTTCCTGGCACGGGCGCTTGTCCAGGATGCCCAGATCTACTTCATGGACGAACCCTTTGCGGCGGTAGATAAGGTCACCGAACGGGCCATCATTAGCATGTTGCGCGAGCTTCGCAAACGCCAGAAGACAGTGGTGGTTGTACACCACGATCTACAGACGGTGACGGACTATTTCGACTGGGTCGCGTTGTTAAATGTTGAGCTGATAGCCAGCGGCCCCACAGCTGAAGTCTTCACGACTGACAACCTGCGGCTGACCTATGGCGGGCGTGTAACGGCAACCGATACCACAGCGGCGACTCCGATCAGCGAGCAGCAATAGTTTTAAGGCGCTCGGATAAGAGTTTTATCATAAAGCCGGGCAGCCATTGCGCATGGAACTAGCGAACGGCATAATCTGAACCATGGAATCCAATCCCTTCGAACCCACGCCATCTCAACCTCCACCTGGGGCTGAGAAGAAGCCCGTTATCGTTAGTTTTCCCACCGTTCAGCCAGTGATCACCTATGCCATCCTGGTCATTATCGGGCTGGTCTTCCTGTACTCAACATCGCTGACTGTAGCGGACCGTAGTTTCTTCTTCGAACGCTGGGCCAAGGACAACGACAAGGTCTATGGTGGTGAATACTATCGCCTTTTCACCAGCATGTTCCTTCACCTGAACTTTCTGCACATCCTGTTCAATGGGTGGGCCTTGTATCTTTTCGGCCGCGATGTCGAAAGTCTTTTCGGCCACATACGCTTTGCGATTGTCTATTTCCTGGGCGGCCTGGCGGGCTCAATTGGCAGCCTGCTGTATACAGAGGCAAATTCAATCGGTGCCTCCGGGGCGATCTTCTCGATTTTCGCGGCGATGGGGTTCTACCTCTACCGTCATCGTCATCTCTATGGGCAGTTCGCCAGCGTCCGTTTGCGACAAATGGTCATGCTGGGCGTTATCAATATCGTCTTCGGGCTTTCGCCGGGAACCAATATCGACAATGCAGCGCATCTGGGGGGAGCGATCGGGGGGTTCCTGCTCGCCTGGTTTATCAGCCCTGAGTACGAGCCGCGGCGCACAGCTCAGGAACAAATCACGATGGTAGATACAAATACCCCCGAAAAGTGGGCGGTTGCGCCCGTACTATTCGGGGTTGGGATTGTCGCAACAGTGGCTTATGCAGCGGCTGTGCTCGGCTAGTCAGCCTCAGATCTGGCGCAGGACTGCCAATACCCGGCCTTGAATATGAACCTGCCGAGCATCCACATAAATGGGTTCCATCATTGTGTTGGCCGGCTGTAAGCGGACCTTAGCGCCCTCACGATAGAAGTACTTCAGGGTTGTTTCACTATTTTCATCCAACCAGACTGCGACCATATCACCGTTGTTGGCCGTTTCCTGGCGCTGCAAGACGACAATGTCATTGTGATTGACCAGCGCATCAATCATTGATTCGCCGTTGACACGCAAGGCATAGACCTCGCCATCTTTGACGCGCGAACCAAGGAGATTGACCGGTAGATGAATGACATCATCGTCATCGTAGTACATTCCAAAATCATCCCCAGGCACCGGGACAGGAGCGCTGGCCACGATTTTGCCCACCATGGGCACGTTAACAACATTGATCGTGTCATCAGCGA
Source organism: Chloroflexota bacterium (assembly GCA_010092845.1). Taxonomy (GTDB): domain Bacteria; phylum Chloroflexota; class Anaerolineae; order Aggregatilineales; family J027; genus J027. Next base: position 400 of record JAADYW010000068.1, on the reverse strand, counting down.
GCTTCACGCCAAGCTCAGTAAATGGCTCGCTATTGAGCGTTTTGAGCAAGCGCAATCCCCGTGAGACCTTCTTTTCGCGCTGAATATAACCGGACTCTTCTAGCTTGTTCAGGTTATAGTTCACCACGGATGTGGAGTCGATATCCACCGCCTTACCAATCTCACGAATAGTCGGAGGGTAACCCGTCTCAGTATAGGTGCGTTCGATATACTGGAGGATCTTCTTCTGGCGTTCCGATAGCTTCTGGGGCTGCCGGCGGCGTCGAGATTTCGGTTCAGACATAATAACTAACCTTTAGACTGTTACGACGAATCACAATCGCACAAACGTTCGTTTGAATATCCAAATTATATTACGAACTTGTGTTCGATGTCAAGTCTTTACTCAGTTCTGGGGTGG
>JAADYW010000067.1 GCA_010092845.1 Chloroflexota bacterium | reverse complement strand
ATAGTCCTCATCCAGCTTCTTGATCAACGGTTCAGGTGTACCCAGCGCTTGCCCGGGCTGGAGGTCGCTCGGCTGCCAGCGGCCAGCGGCACTGGTTTCATCGTAGAACAGGGCCTCGTGGCTGCCCTCTTCTTCGGCAAATTCCCGAATCGAGAGGTCACCAAAGAGTTGGGTCTCATAGCCCAACAGCCGATGCACACGCTCCGAGGTGAACGGCAGAAACGGCGCCAGCAGGATCTTGAGATTGTCGATGCAGCGCAAGGCGGTGTAGATGGTGGTCGCGGCCGCGGGCTTGTCTTCCTTGATCGTCTTGCCGAACCATGGCGCGCGATCCAGATAGCCATTCACTTCGGTCGCCAGCCGCATCGCTTCGCCCAATGCTTCCCGCAATTTGACCGCCTCGAGGCGCTGCCCGACGCTGGCGAATCCACCTTCAACTTGTTCAATGATCTCGCGGTCCATCGGCCGCAGTTCCCCGGGATCAGGAATCGTACCATCCCAGTGCTTATCGGCGAACTTGACCACGCGATTGACCAGATTGCCCCATTTGGCCAGTAGCTCGTTGTTGTTGCGGGAGATGAAATCCGCCCATTTCCAGTCGGTGTCACGGTTTTCGGGCATCACTGCCGTTAGATAGTAGCGCACGGCATCGGGATCAAAGGCATCCAACAACTCGGGCATAGGGATAAACCATTTCCGGCTCTTGGAGAGCTTACGCTCCTCGAGATTGAGGTACTGGTTGGCGGGAACGTCATAGGGTAACGCGATCGGCGTATCATTACCGTCGTTGTAGATCCCGCTGATTCCAATCAGTTCTGCTGGCCAGATAATCGTGTGAAAGAGGATGTTATCCTTGCCCAGGAAGTTGTAGATCCGCGCGTCGGGGTTGTACCACCATTGCTTCCAGGCATCAGGCTGGCCCGTGTTATGGGACCACTCGATACTGGCTGCGAGGTAGCCCATAACCGCTTCAAACCAGACGTATAGCCGTTTCTTAGACCAGACCGGGTCATCCAGCGGAACGGATATACCCCAATTGACATCGCGCGTGATGGGGCGGCCATGCTGCTCCTTGACCTTGCTGAGTGACTCGTTCATCACGGTCTCCCGCCAGTGCCCCTGGTGGCTTTCCATATACTCAGTCAACGGGTCAATGAACTTGCTTAAGTCGAAGAAGTAATGCTCGGTTTCGCGCCGGACGGGTGCACTACCATCCGTCTTACTACGCGGGTTGATCAGTTCGGTAGCATTCAACAAGCTCCCGCAGTTGTCACACTGATCGCCCCGGGCATCTTCATAGCCACATACCGGGCAGATGCCTTCTACATAGCGATCTTCGAGGAAACGGTTCTGCGTTTCGCTATATAGACGCTCCTGGGTTTCCTGATAGAGATAACCACGTTCGAGCAGCAGCAGGAAGATGTCCTGCGCAATCCGGTGATGATTTTCGGTGTCCGTATGGGTGTGCAAGTTAAAGGCAATCCCCAATCGGAGGAGCACATCCAGATGCCGGCGATGATAGCGCTGGAAAAGCTCCCGTGGCGTCACGCCCTGAGCATCAGCCTCGACCATGATGGGCGTACCATGTGTATCGGAGCCACTGACTTTGAGGACGTGGCTTCCTTTCAGGCGATGATAGCGTGCGAAGATATCGGCCGGCAAGTTCGAGCCAGCAATATGCCCGGCGTGTAAATCGCCGTTGACGTAGGGCCAGGCAACAGAAACATGAATATACTCAGGCATTGCGGCTATGCTCCTTTTTAGTAACGGTCGAATTGTAACGAGAAACAAGCAAACAAAAAACCGCCGGGTTGTTGCCGACGGTTCCGCGCTGCGGGTGGGCGATATGCACACAAAATGCCCAGAAGCTACCTCCCGGTCAGCGCGGCCTACCCATCATCATGTTCAATACAACAGATGCGAACATGGTATTTGACCTCAAAAAACTAGGCCCACCTACCGAAGTGGGTGGTGGGTGTATGCTACCAACATGTTGTTGGTAGCACAAGAACACATCTTAGATATGTTCAGCCAGCATCTCTCTTTTGACCTAGCCACCCAATAATGATAACACGAACGAGGGGTTTCCTTGCCCACGTGGAAACCGATTGAGCGTATTGTGCTACCATTCTGCCCGGAGACACGCCCCGGACTACCATATATAATACCACATAATCGGTAACAATGGCATAGGTTATTTGACCATTTTGGCGAGATTCCGATGAATTTAAGCTCAAGCGCGGCGATTCTCGAGGGCCTCATTCAGTAGAGTCTGGACCTGTTGCGCGTCCGCTTTGCCCTTTAGGATGCGCATAACCTGACCCATCAGAAACTTAGATACCTTCTCTTCGCCATCCAACCAGCGCTGCACTTCGTCCGGATTGGCCGCCAGCGCCTGGGCGATTGCCTCCTGCAACACGGCTTCGTCGGATTCCTGCGCCAGACCACGGGCCTCAACAATATCTGCGGGGTCACCGCCTTCAGCATACATGATGTCCACTACCTGCTTGGCCGTGTTGTTGTTGATAAGGTTGCGGTCTACTAGGCCGATTAAGGCGACAAGCTGCTCAGGCTGGATACTGATGGAACCGATCTCTTCGCGCTCCAGGCTGTCTTTGTTCATGAGCCGGAATATCTGGCCTGTTATCCAATTCGCGACCGTTTTGGGATCCCCGCCAGCAGCGACAGCCGTTTCAAAGAACTCGGCAATGGCACGATCAGCAACCAACACCCCAGCATCATATTCATTGAGCTGTAGCGCCGCCAGATAGCGGCTGCGCTTGGCATCGGGTAGTTCGGGCATCTTCGCCGCAATAGCATCGACCCATTCTTCAGAGACCTCCAACACCGGCAAATCGGGCTCCGGGAAATAGCGATAGTCGTCGGCGGATTCCTTAACCCGTTGCAAGACCGTCTTCTGACGGTGTTCATCCCAGCCGCGGGTCTCTTGATTGACCGACCCACCGGATTCATATACAGTAATCTGGCGCTCGATCTCGGCGGCGGTTCCTCGTGACATGTTACGGATGCTGTTGAGGTTCTTGATCTCTGTGCGTGTCCGTAATTCGTTGGCACCGACTGGCCGCACTGAGATATTCGGCTCCATCCGCAAGACGCCCTTGCTCATATCACCGCTGTTGACCTCCAGATATTGCAGGATCGCACGCAGCTTCCGCCCGAAAGCCTCAGCCTCTTCGCCGCTGCGCAGATCAGGCTCGGTCACGATTTCAAGTAGCGGAATTCCCGAGCGATTGTAATCAACCAGGCTGGTACCATCGCCTAGATGGATATTCTTGGCGGTATCCTCTTCCAGATGAGCACGCCGGATACCGATACGCTTCTGGCGACCATCGGCCAGGTCAATCATCAAATAACCGTTGACAGCCAGGGGGTACTCGTACTGGCTGATCTGGTACCCTTTTGGCAGGTCGGGATAGAAGTAGTTCTTGCGCGCAAAGATGCTATAGGGTCTGATCTCACAGTTCAGAGCCAGCCCCACCATGATGGCATACTCAACGGCGCGTTGATTGATCACCGGCAACACACCCGGATACCCCGTACAGATCTCACAAATCGCTGTATTGGGAGGCGTGGCAGTCAGGTCAACCACCGGACACCGGCAAAACATCTTGGTTGCGGTCTGCAGCTCGGCATGAATCTCCAGACCGATAACACCTTCATAGTCTGTTGCTTGAGAGACTGTCATGTTCCATCTTTCTTCAATCAGTGATTGCCGGGGCAATTTGTCCCATGTTTGCGCTTAGAGCCCGAATTGGCTACGCAGCCAGAAGACTCCCATGATCCCCACGGCCCATACCCCGTATCCAGCCAGGATGATTGGCACCAGTTGGTAGCCTGCCCGTGACATCTGCCAGGCGACCAGCATGAACAAGACCGTCGGGAAGAAATTGAGCAACAGGGCCTCGCTGAAATTTGCCAGGGCAGAGGTCTTATCTGCTTCAGCCGCATAGATAATCCACATTCCCAACGGAATGTTGATCGGCATAACAGCTACAATCGCCGCGAATGTTTCGGAAAACCGCCTCAATATAGCGATGGCAATGATGATCAGAATCGAGACAATGACCGGCAAGATCTCATTCCAGGCGATGTTGTTCATTAGCCATGTCTTTGCATGAAGCGGTACATCCGCTCCAGCGCTTCCTCAATCTGCTCGTAAGCCGTGGCATAACACGCCCGCACGAAGTTCTTACCGCTCTCGCCAAAAGCGCTACCCGGTACTACTGCAACCTGCTCCTCGTCGAGAAGCATTTCAGCGAAGGTATCGCCATCCAGTCCCGATGCCGTCACCTTCGGGAAAGCGTAGAAGGCTCCTTTTGGCTCAAAGCAGTCCAGACCCAACTCATTAAAGCCATTGACCAGGAGCTGACGCCGGCGATCGTACTCCGCCAGCATGCTCTGAACATCCTCTTCACAGTTCAGAGCCTCGAGCGCAGCATACTGCGAGACGGTTGGCGCGGACATAATGGTGTACTGGTGGATCTTCCGCATAGCCGCGATAATTGGCGCCGGCGCCGCCGCGTAGCCGACCCGCCAGCCCGTCATGGCATGGCTCTTGCTCAGGCCACTCAGAACCACCGTCCGCTCGCGCATGTTCGGGAGGGTAGCAAAATGCGTATGCTCAACGCCATAAACCAGTCGATCATAGATCTCATCCGAGATGACGAGCAGGTTATACTTCTCGGCCAGGCCCGCGATCTCGGCCAGGCGTTCCCGGCTTAACACCGCCCCGGTTGGGTTATTGGGGTATCCGAGGAGAAGCGCTTTTGTCCGGGGGGTGATTGCCGCTTCAATCGCCTCAGCCGTGACCTGGAAGTCTTCTTCCATCACCGTGGGAACCATCACCGGCACGCCGCCAGCGAAAATGACTTCCGGGCTGTACGAGACGAAGCAGGGTTCGGGGATAATGACTTCATCGCCCGGGTTGATCGTGGCTGTCACCGTAAGATACAACGCCTCACTCACCCCCACTGAAACCAGGAGCTCGGATTGGGGCTCGTACTCAATGCCATATAGCCTGTTGATGTATTTGCTCAGCGCTTGACGAAGCTCGATTAAGCCGTTGTTACTGGTATAATGGGTTTCGCCATTGTTGAGCGCCTGGATGCCAGCATCAATAGTTTTGCGCGGCGAGGTAAAATCAGGCTCACCGATGCCCAGGGAAATCACATCCTCCATTGTGGCCGCAATGTCGAAAAACTTCCTGATTCCCGAAGGGGGCACCTGACCGATACGTTTTGCGATAAACTTATCCATCTAGATTCTTGACTCCTAAATACTTTCTGTGGGTTCTACCAGTATAGCGCGAACGCCCCTGTTAATCATATCCTACCGAGGAGCATCCTTATGCAAGTTGATCGCCTGCCCCACCTGCAACGTCTGATCGCAGAATCCGATGTGGATGCCATTGCGTTGGTTCCGGGGCGCAATATACAGTATCTGACAGAGGTACAGTTCCTGCTGCTGGAACGGCCATTTATTGTGTTTGTTCCAGCCCAAGGCGACCCGGCTATCGTCATCCCTGCTCTGGAGATGCAGCAACTCGTCGAGACGGGCTTTCCTGGCAATTACTTCGCATGGACGGATGCTGACGGCTATACGAGCGCCTTCCAGCAAGCCAGCCAGGCGCTAGATTTACCCGGCAAACGCATCGGGGTCGAAGGTTTGACCATGCGGGTGCGCGAAGCAAACCTGATCACCGAGCACGCACCAGGCGCCGCGATCATTGACGCTGATGCGGTTCTGGTTGATCTCCGCCTCCTGAAATCCAAGGAGGAGATCGCGCACCTGCGCGCGGCTAACGCGATCAGTCAGCAGGCTCTGGAACAACTGCTGCCACGTATCAAGGAGGGGATGACTGAGCGCCAGATCGCACGGATGCTTAGCCAGCTCCAGCGCGATCTGGGTGGCGAGAATGATGCCTTCGGCCCCATCGTCCTGGTCGGGCAGCGCACAGCCCTACCGCATGGTGAGCCAGGCGACGCAGTTCTCAAGCGCGGCGATGCTGTGCTCATCGACTTCGGTACCCGTGTGCATGGCTATCCATCCGATATCACGCGTACTTTCTTCACCGGGGAGCCAACCGATAGGATGCGGAAAGTGTACGATACCGTGCTGACAGCCAACGAGAATGCACGCCAAACCGCCAGACCAGGCATAACGGGCGCTGAGATCGACCAAGCAGCCACGCAGATACTACACGATGAAGGCTTCGGCGAATACGTCAAGCACCGGACCGGCCACGGACTCGGCCTGGATATTCACGAGCACCCGAATATCAGTCCTGAGAATACGCGCCCCTTGGAGCCGAACATGGTATTCACCATTGAGCCTGGGCTGTACCTGACTGGTGCCTTCGGGGTACGGATCGAAGACAACGTTGTCACTACGCAGGATGGCGCCGAAAGCCTGACTACGTTCCCGCGGGAGTTAACGGTGCTGGATATTTGAGGGCTAGCTCCGTGCTGCCAGCAGACAATACTCACACTGATATGTCGCGAGTTGCGTCATTTAGGGTGGCAAAAACGTATATAATAGGTAGGTGGAACCACATTCACCCGTAAATCTTGAGGAGGCAATACGCATGTTCAGAACGATTTCGCGAAGCTGGGAGCTTGTCAAGACCAGCTTCAGCGTGCTTCGCCAGGACAAGGAGATGCTGATCTTCCCTGTACTCTCCATGATCGGCCTGGCTCTAGTATCCATCGCGTTCATTGTGCCCGCCGCCCTGGCAGGGCTGTTCGAGGGCGTCGCCAGCGACTCGGAATCGATCAACCCGTTTCTGGTGGTGGTCGCGTTCCTGTACTATGTCGTGACCTACTACATCACCATCTTTGCTAATGCGGCCGTGGTCGGCGCGGCGATGATGCGTCTTCGTGGCGAAGATCCCACCGTCTCGGATGCCTTCAATATCGCGATGAGCCGTGCTGGCAAGATACTGGGTTGGGCCGTCATTGCAGCCACGGTTGGCATGATTCTGCGGGCGATCGAAGAACGCGCTGAAGGCATCGGACGCATTGTTGTCAGCCTGGTTGGCGTGGCGTGGAATGTAGCGACCTTCCTGGTTGTCCCAGTGCTCGTTGTGGAAAACGTTGGTGCCATTGACGCGATCAAGCGCAGCGGATCGCTTCTGCGCCAGACCTGGGGTGAGCAGATTGCCGGTAGTTTCGGCGTGGGGATTATCTTCTTCCTGTTGTTCCTGGCCGGCGGTATTCCACTCATTCTGCTGACGATCGGCCTTGGCGCGATCGCACCTGCCGCAGCGATCATCGGAATCATCCTGATCGTGCTCTACGCACTCGCACTCTCAGCCGTGGGGACGGCAATCAGTGGCATTTATACGGCGGCTCTCTATGCCTACGCAACCGAGCCGCAAGTCGAGAATATGTACTTCGACCAGGATCTTCTAAATGACGCCTTCCACCAGAAGGGCAGTCGTGGCAACTTCTAGGTGAGTCAAAATGCCCTGGATACCCTGCGCGAAGCCGCACCCGGCGTATCCGGGGCATGAGGATTCAGCTGTTTTCTCCGCCTTCGATCCATGTCCCCTGAGCCTGAGCGAGTAGTTGCCCGTAGAGGTACAACTCCCGCCACAAGTCGGGGTCATCGGTGAAGAGGACATAGTAGCCTCGGGAGCGCGTAGCGATAACTCGCTCGTGCTTGGCGTCCCGTTCAAGGTAAGCATATAGCGTGTTGAATAGAGAAACATCCGTTACACGCAGAAAGTACCTGCCACGACGCTGGTGCCGAGGCATGCTCTGTCTCCGTTAGGTACTGGCCCAGTTATTCTGGGTGAGCGTCAACCACCCGTCAGGTAAAGGATTGCCTTCAAGCCAGGTACTCGGCTGCAGAACAGCGAGGGCATTTACGACACGATGGCCCTGCAAGCTACGGCTCAAATCCTTGGTGTTCATGGAGATCATATCGTCCTGGATGGGTTGGGTAATCTCATTGCCAACGGCAACCATCACCGGATCACCCTTTAAATAGGGCAAGGCCAACAGGTCAATCAAGCCGCCAAGCATCTCCTGTGCCGTCATATCTGACTCGAGGATCGCCTGGACATCATCAATATCAGCATTAGGTTCAATCAATTCCTGCAGTGAAGTAGCATCGGGCCGGTAGCTCTCACGGATTGACGGATCGATTTCCTCGTCGCTGGCTGGCTGGGTCCAACTCCGCGAGCGCTGGTATTCATGATAACGTTGTAATACCAGCCGCCCACCTGGCTCCGATAAGTCAATGCGCCGGACATCGCCGCTATTCAGTACCAGGCGTAGCTGTTGCGCAATCCACTTTGAAAGATTGGACTCATAGGCTGCCTCGGTACGCCCATCATGGTGATAGCGATAATAGAGCGCCTCTCCGTTGATACCCAATTCAAACGCGGTCGTCTCCAGGCGCCCACTGATGTTGCGCATGAGATAATGATCAGGCGTCATGCTGTCCATAATCAGTGCTATCCAACCGCTGCGGGGCGTGGTCTGAATTACACGTGAGTAACTAACAGGATAATGGCGCGACCGATTGATGAGTAGTATCGCATCTTTGAGTGCGACCATATCAACGGTGCGCACAAAAGCAAAGTTTATAACATCCATTCTCGCTGGTCGCCTATCTTATCGCCGGCTGCCGATTTTTCTATAAGCATACACAAGTCTAAGATAAAGCGCCATTAACGTTTTTATGGGGATCCCCCCCATGCTATAATGCACACCAGATACATTCTTGGGATAGGAGATTGAGCGCCGATGAGACGCATGATCAGCTTCATTATTCTCGCCATGATGATCGTAGGGATGGCGGCAACGATCGCTGTGCCGATCACTGCATGGCATGAGCGAGCGCAAACGGCGGAAGCGCAGTCGGGTGATGAAGACAACCGCTACCACACCGGCAGCTTTCCCCGGGCCATGGCTTTCGACGGAGAACTGGTCTGGGTCGCGAACTGGGGTGACAACTCCATCACACGTCTGTCGGTTGCTGACGGGACTGTCATCGATACCTTAACTGAGAGAATTGGCGAAGGCCCGGTGGCTATGGCCTGGGTTGGCCGGCGGATGTGGGTAGCCATTCATGGCGCAAATGATGTGCGGACTTTCCTTAGCGATGGCAGTTATGATCAAGTCTTCGGCCTAACCCACGGAATCAATGTCCCCGTTGCTTTGCTCTACGAGAGCGCCAACGACAGTATGTGGATCGTGAATCAGGGTGTCGGTGAGGTCCCGGGTAGTGTCGTCCAGATTGAGATCCAGACAGGACTCTTCAACCGATATCCGGTCGGGCGCTTTCCGACCGCGATTACCTATGATGGCAAACGCATCTGGGTGGCAAATGGGCTGGACAACTCGCTGTCTGTCCTTGATGCAGAGACGGGCGAAGCAGTGGCCACCATCGCCGTCAACGCCTTTCCGATTTCCCTGGCGTTCGATGGTATTCATGTGTGGGTCTCGCACTATGACGGCTCGATCAAGGCCATCCGCAGCAGCGATTTGCGGGAGTCCGAGGAGATTCTACTTGACGCGCTTCCCGGCGACCCGCCGCGCCCGGTGCAACTGCTCTATGCCTTTGAACATATCTGGGTGACCAATGTCCACAGCGATAACGACACCAGCAACATCGTCGTCCTGAAAGCGCTGGATGGCTCCCTGGTGACGACCCGTCCCGTCGACACGGCGCCGATTAGCTTCCCCGGCACGCTAACCTATACCGACACACATGTCTGGGTGGTCGATTGGCTCAGCCAACGTGTCGTTACCATCGAGCCATCCGATATCTGGCGACCTGACCCCGCAAACGCGCCCGAAGTCATCGAAAGCACACCGGGTATCTGGCTCCCCACCCCCGAACCCACGAGTACTCCCCAGCCCACGGCCACGCCAATTCCGTGTAATCCCGATATCGAAGCGCGGCTGGTTGTCGGCGGGCGAGGACGTGTCAATGACCATCTTCGTGGCGCGCCCCTCAATCTGAGGAGTGCCCCTGGCACTGCAAATACGCAGGTGGTTGCCCAGTACACCGCGGGCGCAGAGTTCGAGGTCATCGGCGGACCAGAATGTGTTGAGATCGAGCCAAGCGTGGGTGAGGTTTCCTGGTTCCAGGTTCGGATGGAAGATGGCAGCGAAGGCTGGTTCATCGAGTACTTCCAGGATGGCTATACGGTTGATCCGCTGCCAGCTGAAGATGAATAGTTGCGCATAATCAGTCAGACTAGAAATCGGGAGCTTCGGATTACACTGAAGCTCCCGATTCTTATTGAGGTTTAGCTCAGTCAGCGCTTAAGTTGCGATCGATCAGCACCTCACGCGGCTTGGCACCGGTCGTCGCCGGCCCCACAACGCCCCGCTCTTCCATGATATCGATCAGCCGGGCCGAGCGCGTATAACCGATGCGGAAATGCCGCTGGAGCATCGAGATACTGGCTTTTTGCTGCTGGCGGACCAGCTCAACGGCCTCGTTATAGAGATCGTCGAGATCATCTTCGCCATTGCTTTCCTGCTCTTCCTTCTCGACCTCTTTGACTTGCTGCCAGAAATCTTCGCGGCGGTTGATAGTGGGCGCAGGGCGCATACTCGGTGCGCCATCGCCACTCTGCTCGTCTTTTTCAGTGTTGATCCGCTCGCTGCGTGACACAACCCGCGGTACTTCCTCCCGATCGGTAAGATTAGGCGGCACCTTGAGCGGCGCAGCGGGGCGCCCTTTGCGGGCGAGTGCCTTGGTCCCCTTCCAGTATTGGGTGATCTGGTTGAGCTCTGGATCAGACACAAACACACCCTGCATACGCAATGGTGCCGGAGCGTCGGGTGCCTGATACAGCATGTCACCACGCCCCAGCAGTTTCTCAGCGCCCGGCTGATCGAGAATTACGCGACTATCGACCGAGGAAGCGACCGCAAACGCGATACGCGCCGGGAAGTTGGCCTTAATCAAACCCGTCACCACATCCACCGAGGGACGTTGCGTCGAGATAATCAGGTGGATCCCGGTGGCGCGCGCCATCTGAGCCAGTCGTGCAATCAGGCGCTCAGTCTCATCTGGCGCCAGCATCATCAAGTCAGCAAGCTCGTCAACCACAACGATCAAGAAAGGCATCTTCTGCGCCGAGTCCGGGGGCAGCTTAGAGTTATAGTCGCGAATATTGCGCGCTCCAAGCGCCGCGAAGCGCTTATAGCGATCATCCATTTCGCGCTGTACCCACTTCAGGACGCCCACAATGCGCTCCAGATCAACCACGACTGGTGCCACCAGGTGCGGAATACCGTTGTAGCCCGTCAGCTCAACGCGTTTAGGGTCAACCATGATGAATTGAAGCTCTTCCGGGGTATTCTGGAGCAGCAGGCACCCAATAATCGCGTTCACACAGACAGATTTACCCGAACCGGTCGCGCCAGCGATCAACAGGTGGGGCATCTGGGTCAGGTCTGCTGATACCGCACCGCCATCAACCCGTTTCCCGAGACCGATGGTTAGCGAGGATTTGGCCGCGAGTTTCTGATGCAGGTCAGAGATCATCACGTCACGTAAGCTCACCAGGGCTGCTTCGGCATTCGGGACCTCGATCCCTACATAGCCTTTGCCTGGCACCGGCGCCTCGATACGGATTGACTTGGCGGCGAGTGCTAGCGCCAGGTCTTTGTCCAAGGAGGCAATCGCTGAGACCTTCACGCGTGAGCGGGCACCTCCGCGTTTTTCGATGTAGTTTGGTTCGACCCCAAACTGAGTGATTACCGGACCGGTGTTGACCTCCACAACTCGCCCCGGAGCACCAAAGCTCTCGAGCGTATCTTCAATCAGGCGAGCACGCTCCAGGAGATATTGCTGGTCGATCATCTGGTCAGATCCCTCTTCCAGCAATTCACGGAAGTTGGGCCTGGTCCACCGTTCTAGCGGCTCCTGGGATTCTGTTGCGTCAGATTGCCCTTCAGCCTCATCCTCTAACGCCTTTTCACTGGCGAGGGCCGGGCTTTCCTCGCTATCTGTGGCCGCTTCTGGTTCGGGTGCAGCTTCAGCATGCGGTTCCTGACGCTCCGCCGGCGTCGCCTGCTCAGCTTCTGGTTCCGGCGGGGCTTCGGGCGATGATGGGGCTTCGGCTGACGAGACATCGTCTGGTTCGGCCGCTTCGTCCACCGGGCTAGCAGACACAGCGGCAGTATCAGCAGGTGTGATTTCTTCAGAAGAAGTATCTGCCGCATCGAGTGCCGGAGCAACCACATCCAGTTCGGTGGTCTCCGGACTACGCCGGCGAGGACTCGGCATGGAAAACAACGATTCCTGAGCATGCTGCTCTGGTTTCTGGCCAACATCGTCATCGGATTCGGCATCGCTGCTGCCAAGCGCTGGGCGCCGTCGCGGTCGCTCATTCATTGGGAAATTCAGGCCACGCGGTCGGGCCGGTGAGATCTCGACATCATCCGTGACGGAATCCTGGGGCGCTGCAGCAACGTCCTCCGCGGCCTCGTCCTCAGGTTTCGGTCGCCGCCCCTGGCCATCACCACCGGCGCCGGCTCGTTTGAAGCGCGGCGGCGTTTCACCCAGAATACCGGCAATGCGATCCAGTGGATCGGATCCTTCCGTCCGTTGGCGGCCACCACCAGTAACTGTTGCCCCATCGACATTGGCCCGCCGTCCAGGCAGATCAGTTGGGGGCGCGTCACGCTCGGGTGAGGATGAGCGGCGGCGGAAGATTGAAGCCCCAGCACCGATATCGGGCGCGCGCGATGCTGTACTCCCTCGCCGCGTGAACAGGCCCGTTGGGGCGGCTGGTTTCGCTTGAGCCTCCGCGGTTGCCTCGTCACTCGCTGCACGAGGCTCGGCAACCTTGACCCCAGCAGGGTCACCGCTCTCCAGTATCGCCTCGCTTTCCTCTCTTTCCCGCAGGGCATCGCCGGCCACAGGTTCATCCGCAGCTTCCTCAGCCTCTGGTGGCTCGGGTGTGCGTTCAGCCCGATTGACAGCAGCCGGCCGGGAATTTGACGCAATGATTGGCTCATCAGAAACCGTCTCAGCCGAGGAGGTTTCCACTGCCTTTTCCGCATTCACATCGCGGGTCGGCAGCGTTGCCTCGACCTTCTCAGCCTCAGATACCGTTTCGGAAGCAGCCGCTTCATCTTTAGCCAATGCGTCAGTTGGCTCGCCGGACTCAGCCGGGGCTTCCGGGCTAGATTCAGATTGCTCCTGAAACAGACCAGATTGACGTCGCGCTGGAAACAGGCTACTACGACCCTCTGCATCTGACACACGCTGCGCTGATGCGCCTGGCTGTCTAGCGGGTGTTTGCCCGGTGCCGGCACGTCGGCCAAATAGTTCGTCGACTGGACTGGGGTCCGCTGGCTGCTCACGCGAAGGGCCCGCTGCTTCCTCCGTATCGGGCACTTCTTCGCCTTCAGCAAAGGGTTGCTGACGGCGGCGCATTGAAGCTTCAGCGGGGCGGCGGCTCAGGGCGTCACGGCCCGCGGCGGCCTCATCTTCAGCAGGCCGGCTACCCGCCATCGGTGGACGACGACCGGGAACCTCCTGAGTGGCCCGCGGCCCAGACCCAGGGCTTTCTGCACCGGGCGGCTCCCGCCGGCCCACTGCCGGTCGGACATCGAGCGGACGCTCAGGCGCATCAGGCGAGCGGCGTGCCCCAGCCCTGTCGGCTAGAGGTGCGCGGCGCGCAGCAGGTGACGTCTCCGACGAAGCCTCCTTCGCTCGGGGTGGCTTTTCTTTAGCCTCTTGTGAGGCGGCACCGGCTCCGCCAGCAACTGTGCTGGCATCTGCTTTCGCCGGCCCAACCTCAGGTGTAGCCCGGCGGCCCTCACGCTCGCGCCCTGGGGCCCGACGCGGATGTTCGGTGTCCTTCCCATCATCGGCAGCCGCCTGAGTAGCTTCAGCAGGGGACTGGCGACGGCCCTGGCGGCCTAGCAGACTCCGGCGCTGAGCCGTCGAGTCGTCTTCTTGAGCGCTTGGCTCAGCGGCCTCATCGGCCGCCTCATCAGGCTTGGCTCGGCGACCGGCTCGCCCCAGCAGCCCGCGACGGCGCGGCTGGTCGGTTTTCTGGTCCTGGCCTTCAGCTTGCGAAACGGCGGCGGTATCAACTGCGGGTTCGCCCTGCGGCTTCTCGTCTGCCTTCGCGGTCGCTGGTTCTGGCGGCGCCTTGCGACGCCCGAAGATGTTTCGCTCAGACCGTTTGGGTGCATCACCATCAGTCGCGGCCGTTACAGGGGCCTCGGAAGGCTTCTGGCGCCGTCCCTTACGGCTTCCCTGATCGCGCTTCGCCTCATCACTATCTGTGGCCGCCGTAATCGGGGCATCGGATGGTGCCTGCTTGCGACCCTGTGCCTCAGTCTGTTTGCGTCGTGAACCTTGCGCGCTACCGGCAGCGTCAGCATCGGACGGTGTAGATTTTCGGCCCTGCTTGTCGCCACTACGACGTCGTCCTACCGGGCGTTCACCGCTGACGACTCCACCACCCGCCGCCGCAGCGGCCACAGCAGGTGCTGGGTTGGGTACACTTGCCGGAACCTCAACCGCTTCGCGCGCACGCTGGGCCTGGCGTGTATGGCGACGTGCGATCATACCATTGGCGATCTTCTCAAAAGACAGATCGAACGCGAAGAAGAAAGCCAGCCCCCACCAGCACACCAGCAACGCTTCAAATACCCAGTCACCGAGCTGGCGGTGTAACCAGATATACAGCCCGTGCCCGATAACACCGCCGCCGCCGCCATCTTGCCAGAGAGCCTCACTCTGCTGAGCTAAAACCTCCTTGGAAGGCACGTAGTTAACTTCGTTGGGGAAGCTATCAAAGAAGAGCACCCACCAATGCAGCGTCGCCAACAGAGCCAGGTAAAGCAGAATGAATCCTGCTACCCGGAAATAATCGATGTCAAACATCCGGCCAAAATGGCGGACTACCAACCAGCCACCAATAACCGCCAGCGCTACAGGCCAGGCTAGCCGGCCAATGCCAAATAGCTGTGCCATAAATGCATCAACGCCGGCCGTGAAGCCGCCAGCCTCGGTCGATGATAGATTGACCTGCAGCCATCCCATGAACATGACCAACGCAGCCCCCAGGAGCCCAAAACCCAGCAAATCGAGTTTGCGGTCCAATGAAAGGCCCGCGGTGACATTCTTTGGGACCTTTGACTCAGTGGGTAGCGCCTTGGCGCTATCCTGCGCACGCTTACTGCCGCGCGCGGCTGAGGCCTTGGCCTTGGCAGGTGGTTCCTTCTTGGCAGGCTTTTCTCTGGAAGCCTTGGCTGGGGCTTCTTTCCTAGTGTCGGGACGCTTCTTCTTGTCGCCACTATCGTCTTTCTTGCCACCGCGCTGGAAAATACCGCCCCGTTGAGATTTGTCTTTGTCGGCAGGAGCTTTCTGATCCTGGCGGTCCTTCTGATCTTTCTGGTCGCCGCGGCCACCACCCCGAAAACGCGAACCAGAGCGCCCTGCATCCTTCTTATCGGCCTCGCCCTTCTTCGTGTCATCCGGCTTGCGGCCGACCCCAAATCCACCGGGCCGGCGGCCACCACCTTTGTCATCCGGGCGGCTACTACTTCGATCGCCTGGCCGCTGGCTGCCGGCGCGATCATCTGGCCGACGACTGGCACCTGCACTTCTATCAGCTGGCCCGCGGCGGGGACCGTCCCCAGGTGGGGGCCGTCGACTCGGGGCATCGCCTGGCCGGCTTCCAGGGCTGGGGCGATCTCCACTACCACGATCACCGCTGCCACCTGATCCGGGGAAACGGCTCCCCGCTGACGATGACCCGGGGGCACGGCTGCTGGCCGAGGTGTCACGGCTGAAACCGCCGCCGGGTGGACCCGGGCGCTGGCCAGTGCTGCGGTCACCTGCGCTCCGACCACCCCCAAAGGGACTCGACTCGGAGGTACCCGAACGACTAAATGGTGAGCGGCCCCCACTGGATGGCTTATCGTCAGCATCTTGATCATCGCCCGGCCGGCCACGCGTTCCACCGCCTGCGAACAAGTTACTGCCCCCACGCCCCGAGCCTGGGAAGCTACCGCTCCGTCCGCCAGATGGGCCATCGCGGCTATCACGGTCAGAGGATCGATCGCCTGGCTGAAAAGCGCTACGCCCTCCGGGCGGTGCCGATCGGCGCGCACCAGGATCATCATCACCAGGGCGCTGGCTGCGTGGGTCCGGCCGATCGTCGCCACCGCCAGGTGCCCGACGCATGCCTGTATAGGAGCGCGTCAGTTGATCCAGGGAGGCGTCATCGTCCCTGTCTCTGCCACCCAGACCCTCACGCGAACGACCAAATGGCGGGCTGCTTGACGACGATCGATCTGCATCGCCACCGCGTTGGCTCCATGTTGTCGGGCGCCGCGTAGAGACGGGAGAATCAGGCGCTACCCGCCCCGTAGGCCGCGCGCGTGGTTGATCGCTATCTTCGGCTGGATCATCGTCGCCGATACCCGGCCGGCGTCCACGCGGCGATCGCCCCAGACTATCATTGGGGTTATCCGGCTGATCGTCATTTTCGTCTCTGTTGTTTCTAAAAAGGCCCATACGCATTTACTCTTGAAGTGCCTATGTTGTCGTTCACCCTAACTATACCATACATTGATTATCACAATTTCTCGCAGGAGCGGCTGTTTTAGCCCCTTAACTCGTCCTTGCCACGCTATTTGGACGGTGCTACAATAATTTCATTCTAGAGGGCGCGTAGCTCAGCTGGTTAGAGCGCACGGTTCACATCCGTGAGGTCAGGGGTTCGAGTCCCTTCGCGCCCAAAATCGAATAGGTATCTCAAAGAAAACATAAAGGTCGCTTCTGGATGTAGCGGGCTTTTTTGTTTTAAGGTGAACCGAAAAGAGAATTTTCCAGCAAGAGGAACGATCACAATAGCCACGTCATAGAGAACGTGTTGAGAGTTGTTGCGGAAGGCGACCTCATATTTCATCCTACAGATTACCATTATAGCATACTCACCAAAATACGTCTGGGGCCTATACCGCAATATCCGGCATCCAGTGCCCGGACAGAGGCAAAGTTGCCAGTCGTGATACACCTCCTGATATCAGGCAAATGCCGCGCCTGTCTATCCGACGATTTGTGTTGAACAAACGCATTGTCGCCTTGCCTTGAAGATCAGGTAGATAACATTAGGTTTGATAGAATTGCACACCTATTCGGCCTTGGAAGATAGTTTTGAACGTATAATTGAGGTCAGAGCCCCTCGTCAGAATTTGCGCACTAAAATAGTTGTAAATTTAGTGTATTATCGCTTATGATTAGTGCCATCGTGAGTGATGAAAGCTAGACTGATGAGCCTTAATAAGGAAACCAAACACGTCGAAGAGGCGACCCTTTCGCCACAGGACACAGCGCTGAAGTATATTCGGTCCACCCGAAGTCTCTGGCTGCTACTGGGATGTCTGTTTGTCGCGATTGTTATCTCCGTATGGCTCGTGCAGGCGGTCGCTTTCACGCTGGCTAGCATGGGAATCGTCCTGAGCATCATTGGCATCGCCTCTTCAGGGCGCTTATCCCGACGGGCGCAAGATATGACCACGGCTTCAAAAGAGCAAATGCATGGCTACGAGCTCGATCAAGAACGCTCACGCGCCGTCTATCACCTTGCCGCTGCCTTAAGTTCTACGCTGGACCACAATCAGATTCTTGAAACGGTGCAGACGCTAGGCAATATCGCGCTCCGCGAGCCCGATCTGGATCGACGATTGGTGAGTGTCGTATTCCTCTTTCGTAGCACTGACGACCAGCTCCATGTAACCACTGGAAGACGCCTGACACATGCGGATTACCGGAAGGGCGCTCCCGGACGCCAGGGCATTCTGGCGGAAACCATCAGCGAAGGCAGACCGGTTTTCGCTGGGAGTGCCGTAGAAGACCCCGAATTGAAGGTCTTCGTGGGATTACGCAGAGCACAATCCATCGTAACGGTTCCGCTCCGCGCTAGCTATCAGAACTATGGTGTATTGGTATTTGGCGATGAAGAAACCGATGCTTTCTCGCCAGATACGGCGGAGCTTCTCTCAACTATCGGTACCCAGGCAACGGTTGCCCTGCAGAATGCGGTCCTCTACCAGAACATATTCAACGAAAAAGAGCGGATTGTTCAGGTCGAAGAAGATGCCCGCAAGAAACTCGCCCGCGACCTGCACGATGGCCCAACGCAAATTGTCTCCGCAATTGCCATGCGTATCAGCATCATTCAGCGCATGATCCGTGCTAACCAGACCGATGAGTCGATCCAGGAGTTGAGTAAGGTTGCCGACCTGGCGAACCGCACGACCAAAGAGATCCGGCACATGCTCTTTGCATTGCGTCCTCTGGTTCTGGAGAGTCAGGGCCTCGTTGCCGCCTACGGCGAAATCGCCAAAAAGACGAAAGACACCTTTGACCTTGATGTCGTCGTGCAAGCCCAACCTGACATCGAGAACTACCTGGAAGAAAACGCGAAAGGCGCTCTCTTCTACATTGTTGAAGAGGCCGTCAACAATGCGCGTAAATATGCTGAGGCGAGTCAGGTCACCCTGCGCCTCTATCGCCGTGGCCCGTATTGTTTTGTTGAAGTGGAAGATGATGGCAAGGGATTTGACGTCAAACAAATCGTCAATGAGAATTATCATAAACGCGGCAGCCTCGGTATGGTCAACATGCGCGAACGGGCTGAACTGGTAAATGGCGAGCTGAATCTCCAGAGCGAGCCAGGCAAAGGAACTAAAATCACCATTCGTATCCCCATCCCTGAAGACCTACTCCATAGTGCCCGGCGGCGTGTACTAGGAGCTAACCGCCAATCGCAGGCAAATGTCTCACTCGGTGAGACCAGACTGGGCGCACAGGTCGCCTCTGGTCTCGATGAATAATCCCCGGTTCTAAACACCTTTCCCAGACTTTGCATTGACTTTAGGGCTTTGTGAGCTATCATCCACGGGGTAGTGCATGCTTTCACAAAAGAATGCAACTATCCACCCTTAAAGTGGTTATATCATTGGGGATCTCCCCACTGCGTTGCATACGATTAAGGAGAACGAATACACGATGCGAGTATTGATTCTAGGCGGTGATGGTTACCTGGGTTGGGCCACCGCCATGTACTTTTCGAACAAAGGCCATGAGGTCGCCGTTGTTGACAATTTTACCCGGCGCCTGATGCATCTTGAGCGTGGCACCGATAGCTTGACCCCTATCAAACTCCTCCGCGAGCGTGTCGAAGCCTGGAAGGAAGCTACGGGCAAAACCATCACGCCGTTTATTGGCGATATCCGGGACTGGGACTTCACATCCCGCGTGGTTCGTGATTTCAAGCCCGAAGCGATTGTCCATTACGGCGAAATCCCCAGTGCCCCTTATTCAATGATCGATGTCCACCATGCCGTCCACGTTCACGAAAACAATGTTAATGGTACCCTCAATGTCCTGTTTGCCATGCATCAATTTGCCCCAGAAAGCCATCTCATCAAGCTGGGCACAATGGGCGAATATGGCACCCCCAACATCGATATTGAAGAGGGATACATTGAGATTGAGTATAAGGGCCGCAAAGACACCTTGCCATTTCCCAAACAGCCGGGCTCCTTCTACCATCTGACGAAGGTTCACGACAGCAACAATATTATGTTTGCCTGCCGCATCTGGGGCTTGCGGGCGACCGATCTCAACCAGGGGGTTGTTTACGGTATTGAAACCGACGAGGTCAATCTGGATGACCGTCTGCTGACGCGTTTTGATTATGATGAGAGTTTTGGCACCGCGCTCAATCGATTTGTTGTCCAGGCAGTCGCCGGTATCCCGCTCACCCTCTTTGGCAAAGGCCAGCAGACACGCGGATATCTGAACATCCGCGACACGTTGCAGTGCGTCGAGCTCGCCATGCTTCATCCGGCGGACCCAGGACGTATGCGCGTCTTCAACCAGTTCACCGAAACATTCTCCGTACTCCAGCTAGCGCAGGCGGTGAAGGAAGCTGCCGAGAAACTCGGCATATCAGTCGAGATCGCTCACTACGAAAATCCGCGAGTTGAGGCTGAGGTTCACTATTACAACCCAACGCTAAGTCACCTGCCGGACCTGGGGCTACAACCACGTTACCTGCAAGAGCAATTGGTTGAAAGCATGATTCAGCGCGTGGTCCAGTTCAAAGAGCGAATTATCACCCATGCCATCGTTCCGCGGATCCGCTGGAAAGAAGGGGATCGCGAAGACCAGGTCAAGATCACTGAGCTTGAGAAATAATCACCCTGTTAGCGCACAGCCCCGTATCCACCACAGAAAAGCCCCTAACTTACGAGGGGCTTTTCCAAATACTGGCGTAATCCACTACCACTCACTGGCCGCAAAGATTGTGTTGAGAAATTCCGCGCGCTCTGCCTCGGTCATCGGGCGTGGACAGCAATAGTCTTCGATCAGTCCCGTGAAAAGCTCAACGGCGATGACCTGCCCATCATAGACAATCAACCGATCCAGGAACATCTGGCGGGTGCCAATTTGTGCCATTTGGTCAAAGAACAGATTCCCTAACCCATGGTGCAAGAAAGCCTGGGGCTGGTCCTCACGTGAGACGAAACCGAAGCCCTGAGGCTGGTGGGCCTGGCTCCCGATAACGACATCAGCACCCCAATTGGCATAGTTCGTGAAGCGTGTCACCTGGGCATTGGGCGGGTCATAGCGATAGTATTCGTAGTCCTGAACAGTCATGATGACCACATCGACTGTTTCGGAGAGGCGGGTTAGTTCCTGCTCAAGGTAGGTGTCGTCGCATTGCGCTGCCCCGGGCCGCTCATCGGAGACCCAGGCCTTGAACGGTCCAGGCATATTGCAGCCGATAAAGGCAATCTGATTGTCGTTATGCTCAAGGATTAGGGCGGCGCGCGCTTCCTCCGGGGTACGGCCGCCCCCGAAGTACTCGATCCCCGCGGCGTCATACAAATCCAGGGTATGTTTGAGCGCACCGGGCCCATAGTCATTGATATGATTGCCCGTCAACTCGACAACATCCAGGCCGATATGCGTTAGCAGCTCCAGATAGCGGTCATCAGCACAAAATATCGTTCCAGAATAAGGATCAGGATACGGGCATTGTACCGAGAATGGCACCTCATTGCTGGTATGGAAAACATCCGCATCCTCGACAAAGGGCAGAATGCCATCCCCGGGCGATGTGATGCCGTTATTCTCCATATAGTAAGCTGTTGCCCGGGTGAGCGCCGTGACGCCGCTCAACACAATCCGGCTCATGCGCCGTGGATCGCGGTTGATCCCTTGCCATGTGCCAGCGGCCAGCAGATCATCGATCGCCTGCCCGACGGCCCAGTTTTCACCCTCGATGCCAACATCCAGGATGAAAGGATAGTTTTCTAGATCAAGATCGTCGCTGAACACGCTTTGATGATCCAGCGACAGCGCCTTCAAAGCCGGGCGTAGATCATTGAAAGCCACCAACGACCAGGCATGGGGTCTTTGCTCCCAGAGCTGGGTAACCAGCGCGCCTTCAGGCACAATCTGGAACGCCGTCTCTTCCGCCGGCTCTCCCATAAAGGATTTCATCGCTTCCAGTGTGTTCCGCGTAACGATCAGCTTCACCGGCTCCCCATCGGGCGAGAGGCCACTCAACGCGGCATTGTCGCCATTCCAATAGCGCTGAATATCCAGATAACTTACGTTCTCGGCCAAGGAGGCAAAAGGCAGCACCGGTACGTACACCCACCGGCTCGTAATCGCGCCAGATCCATTGGTAACGGTAACCGCCAGGTCGGCATTGACCCGGTTTAGCTCGATTTCATAATCATCCGTATCCACTAGGGGTTGCAGCATGGCCTCAAAATCCAGGGGAAGACTCCAGTCAACCCAGATGCGGATCGGCGCATCCGTCTCAGGTGTCCCGTCCTGGGCAGCAGTTGTCCAAAGTGGACCCACCAGCAATGTGATTATCAAGAAGATCAATAGTGAGCGGTACTGCTTATAAATCATTGCAAAATCCCTTCTCAACCGTCACGGGGTATCAATGATTTGATGGTCGTAGGCAAAGGTGATAGGGGGTAGATCAGGGTGTGTTCCGGCCAATTGCTCAGCCAAGCGCAGATAATCATCATAGCTCAGGCCGTTGGGCTCCTCCAAATGGCTGAGAATCACCTCTTTAGCCGGCAAGGCTGCCACCATCTGCAAGGTTTGACGAAACGTGGCCTCGCTCTGCAGAACCGGATGGGCCGCGGGTATAAGCCGCTCGCCGTTGAAGGGATCAAACGCGAACAAGCCCGCCGGCATGATGACCACGTCGAGCGCGGGCAGATCATCAGGAGGGTGCCAGCCAAAGGTCTCGTCGGGGATGATCAACACCTTGGTAGCATCATCCTGGATCAGGAAGGCATAAACATATCCGACAGCCAGCAGGAGCGGTTGCACCTGGATGCTGCCAACCTGGAAAGCCTCATCGTTGGCCAGCCGCGTGATCTGGATGACGTTGCGGGACTCAAGATACGCCAAGCGTTTCTCCAGTCCCAACCATTGACGGCAATCCGCAGCGACCTGAGGCGGCAGATAGACGCGCGTTGGCATTGGGTGTGGCGGCCAATCCCAGAACGTGTAGTTCGCTTCAAATACGCGCAGACCTGATGTATGATCGGGATGCCAATGGCTGTATACCGCTGCCTCGACTCGCTGGATACCAGCCCATGTCAACATCGGGCCGATTTCTTCGGGTGTATCGATCAGCAATGCAGCATCATGAACAAAATATGCTGGACCCATGCGGCTATACGGCGCTCCCTTTTCGCGAGCCTCGACGGAGACCCTGCTGGTACTGAATGGGCGCGGGGTCAACGTTGCACCACCTGAGCCCAGGAGTTCAATCTTCATGGCATGCCAATCCCAAAACTCCTCAAGTCCACACAACGCGAGGATTATACCCCAAGCAGAAGGTGCCAGCCTCCGACGCCGACCCTACGGAGCGACGGCTTTTTTTGCAATCCCCTGGACGCACTCCCTATAATAGGGACATGTCTGAAACAACCTAACGGGCTTTCAAAGCTGAGAAGTGAGGAACAATGAGCGAAACGATTCTACCTCCCCCCGCCAGAGATGACGTCGATCTGAAAGCCCCTTCGCTATACATAAACCGGGAGCTTGGCTGGGTTGATTTCAACGCCAGAGTACTGGAAGAAGCACTTGACGAGAGTAATCCCCTCCTAGAGCGGGTGAAATTCCTTGCTATTTTTTCCAACAATCTCGACGAGTTTTTCATGATCCGCGTGGCCGGACTGCGCCAGCAAGTTGCCGCTGGTGTCACCAAGACCCCAGCCGATGGCATGTCGCCTGGCGAACAACTCGACGCCATTCGCGAGAAACTGCTCCCGCTGCAAACGTTGCAACGACAATGCTGGAGCGAAGATATCAAGCCCGCGCTGGCAGAATATGGTGTCCACATTCTGCGTTCATATGAAGAACTTCAGGCCTCTGAACAGGATGCGGTCCGCCAGTATTTCCGCGCTGAGATCTTTCCTGTGTTGACTCCCCTGGCCGTCGATCCGGGGCGTCCTTTTCCTCACATCTCGAATCTGAGCCTGAACCTGGCAATTAACCTACGCGACCACGAGGGTGAGGCCCGCTTTGCACGCCTCAAAGTACCCAGTGGCGTACATATCCCGCGCTTCCTCAACGTCAGCGATATTATGGAGCGCTATGGCGCCAAACCCTTGCGCTCACCGCATGTCTACCTGTACCTCAGCGAGGTCATCCGTGCCAATCTGGATCTGCTCTTCCCAGGGATGTCGATTGAAGATGCGTATCGATTCCGGGTTACTCGCGATGCGGATGTTGAGATCGCTGAGGATGAAGCCTCTGACCTTCTGGAAACTATCGAGCAGGGCGTCCGGTTGCGGCGTTTTGGACAAGTGGTCCGTCTGACAGTCGAAAAATCAATGCCCAACGCCATGTGTAATATCCTTATGCGGCACCTGGACGTTACCGAGCGCGATGTCTACAAGATTGACGGCCCGTTGGGGTTGGCTGACCTATTCCAGATCGCGAGTATTGATATTCCAGAGCTGAAATATCCAAACTTTGTGCCGCGCCAGACAGATAGCTTGCTGCCTCCGAACGACATTTTCAGCGTCATGCGCCAGCGCGACTTCCTGCTCCACCATCCCTATGATTCGTTCACGCCAACAGTGAGTTTCATACGCAGTGCCGCTCACGATCCCGAAGTTCTGGCAATCAAAATCACCCTGTATCGCGTGGGCAATGATTCGCCAATCGTACAGGCACTGCTCGAGGCAATGGAAAAAGGCAAACAGATTGCGGTACTGGTTGAGCTCAAGGCCCGCTTTGACGAGCAGAATAACATCGTCTGGGCGCGCGCACTTGAGGCCCACGGCGTACACGTCGTCTACGGTCTCGTTGGCCTGAAAACACATGCTAAGGTCGCTCTGGTAGTCCGCCGCGAGCGCAACACATTGCGGCGGTATGTACACATGAGCACCGGAAACTACAATGCGGATACCGCGCGCTTGTATACAGACCTCGGCTTCATGACCTCGGACCCGGAGATCACGGATGACGCCACCGAACTCTTCAACCGGCTAACGGGTTATGCGCCTTCCACTAGCTATAAGAAACTCATGGTGGCGCCCGAACGCCTGCGGGGTCAATTGGAGGCCCTGATTGACCGCGAGATCGCGCATGCACAAGCAGGCCAGCCCGGACACATCATCATTAAGTCCAATAGCCTCACGGATGCCAAAATGATCCGCAAACTGTACGAAGCGTCCCGGACCGGCGTCAAGATCGACGCGATTATCCGCGGTATTTGTTGTCTGCGTCCCGGGATCCCAGGTGTTAGCGAGAATATTCATGTCCGCAGCATCGTAGGCCGTTTTCTCGAGCATAGTCGTGTCTTTTGGTTTGGCAACAACGGCAGGCCTGAGGTCTTCGTCGGCAGTGCAGACTTGATGGACCGCAACCTCAACCGCCGGGTCGAGACAATCTTCCCCATCGAATCCGAAAACATTAGAACCGAGCTCCACGAATCGCTATTAAAGATCCAGCTGGCGGACAATGTACGTGCTCGTGTCCTGCAATCGGATGGCACCTGGCAGCGCCTCTCACCAGCCGAGGGCGAAAAACCTCTGGACAGCCAAGAGTGGGCCATCAAGTATAGCCGCGCTACTCGCCTCTGAGGCATGACCGGCGCTCAGTTGTGGCCATACACCTGTCGTTGTAGAATCAAGCTACACGCTTGCGAGATTATTAAAACTTCATCACCACGGACTTAAGAGAAAATACTATGGCCCAGGACCGCGCAAAACAACTGCTTCAACAAGGCATCGCCGCCGCAAAGGCTGGCAACAAGGCCCAGGCTTTCCAGGCTTTACAGCAAGTTGTCAAGATAGAGCCGCAAAACGAAACCGCATGGCTATGGTTGAGCAGTGTCGCCCGCAACGATCAAGAACGTATCTTCTGTCTACGTCACATTCTGGAGATCAATCCGAACAACGAACTGGCGATTAAAGGGCTACAGGCAATGGGGATCAGCCCTGCTCCTCCTCAGCAGCAAGCCCGCGCCGCTGCAAGTCCCGGAGCGCCCCTGCCCACTAGCGGTGCGCCCATCGTTTCGGAGGATAAGCTCACGAAGATCCAGCCAGCCATCGATGAATTCCTGCGCACCTACAAACCCGAGCCCTACACCCCTCTGGAGATCGAGTGGGTCTTCAAGACCAATAAGCGTTATGGTGAAGCGGCTGTCAGGCGCTTAAGGGCTTCGGTCTATGCTGGTGCCGCGGCCGCGGCGGCGGCGGTTCTTGTGGGCGTTGTGGGGGTGGGGCTGGTGGTATTGGGGGGTAGCGGTGATGATGACGAGCAGGCCGCCGGGCGCGCCACGCTCACGCCAAGCCTGACACCAAGCACCACCCCCACCCCGACAGAAGTCAAATATACCCCCGTTCCCGATGATGTTGCGACAAGTACACCGGTCGCTATCCCAGGAGGGCTGCCCCGTGGTAACCCATTGGTTGAGCCAACCGCAACACAGCCCTATCCCCCAGTGCGGCCCGAAATGCAGGATGCACTCACCAGTTTCTCGGCAGGAGACTATGATACCGCCAGCGAATTGGCCCGTACGGCGCGCAATGCCCAACCAGCGCATTGCTATCAAGACACCTATTATTACGATGCCCTTGCTCTCGCCCGACAGGGCGGCGAGGCACAACTGGAAGAAGCTGAACGTGTTCTCACTGACGGGCTGAACGCTGAGCGCGATCCTGGTTTCGATAATACCTGTCGCAATTCGGCGCTATTGAAGGCGGCGTTATGCGAGGTGAAGTACCAGCAAGCGGCAGCCGAAGACCCGATTGACCTTGAGTTGATCAATGAAGCTATTCAGCTATGCAACGAAGCGCATGAGCAAGACCGGGCATTGCCCCAGCCAGCCGAGACACTAAGCCAAATCTATCTCACACTTGGAGATCCTGACTCACTGAATCGTGCCTTCGGGGTGCTTGACGATACAATCAATGCCAGCCCCAGAAACCAGGGCAACGTGGTGCTCCATCTTCTATTAGCCGATATTGAGCTTGCTCGCGGCCGCCCTGAGAATGCACTCGTCCATATTGAAACAGCCCTCTATGTCGAGCCTACCTCCGAAGAAGCGCTCCGCAAGAGGGTAGTTGCCTATCTGCGCCTGGCTGAACAAGCGCCGGATGACAGCGAGCTGGCCATTGTTCGCTATGGCACAGCCGCGCTCCACGCGGATTACTATTTGTTCTACTATCCGGACGCACCCGCCGCCTATACCCTATTGGCCGAGGCCCGACTGCGAGAAGGAAACCCGAATCTTGCGCTACATAACCTCAACCGCGTTATTGAGACGGAAAACGACGTTGAACGCGATATCTTGCGCCAAGCCTACACCCTACGTGTTGAGATTTACCTCTCTCGGCGTCAGTGGGAAGACGCGTTTAATGACCTTGAGCGCCTGGTTACGTCATTGGATCCTGACAACAGCCGTTGGATCGCACTCCAGAAGGATGTCGCTCTCCGCCTCGAACGCTATGATGTTGCGGCAACCAATCTTGACCTCATGCTTGAGGATAATCCTGACGACTCCGAACTGCTACTCGAGAAGGCACGGTTGCTAACCTATACGTGCCGCTACGTCAATAGCATTAATTGTGACTATCGTGCGGTCAGCCGAGATCTTCTCACTGATGAATTTCTGGCAAGCCTGGGTGAGGGAACCTCAGCGCAACGCGAGGCAACATCCTATCGCCTGGCTACGGACTTCGCGCTGCTCATTGATGAAGATATCGATGAAGAAGACACAGAGGCGGTAGCCGAGCGCACAGCCACCCTCGAAGAGCAGCTAGCCAGCCTCCAGTCTCTGCTCACGACGCGTGAAACTCCTGAGGATTACTATCTTTTAGGGCAGATCTACAGCGAACTGGGACAATACGAGAACGCCTTAGCAGCCTACCAGTGGGTAGCGTACTGGGGATCAGTGTATGAATATCCGCTTAACGAGGATGTTGCCCAGGCCATCGAAGACACCCAAGATGCAATAGAAGCAGCGGCAGAGGAAGCAGAAGAATCATAGTTCGGCCATAAGCCTCTTGCTCAGATCTTTGCAAATCCTGAGGTTGCGTATGAATCAATAGAACCAGCACAGTTATGCTGGTTCTATCAGTTTTTTTGAAGTGGACGTGGCCGGAATCGAACCGGCGTCCGCAAGATTCGAATGCACATATCTACAAGCTTAGTCGTCTTTTTGCATTCGCCGATAGTAGCCCGAGACGACACGGTAGACTATCGACTAGCCGATGTCTCTTTGACCTGCCTTATCGGCATCAACAGATCGCACTCCGCCTTAGGTGTCGCCTACCAATCTTCCCGGACGGAGACGAGAAGGGCAGACGGCTAACCACTTCTGGGCTAGCTACTATAACCACCGCCTACTTACGCGGCGAGGGCCATAGCAGGTTGATTGTTATTGGCACTTATTGTGCTTGCCCATTGTTATCGCGGTCGGGCGCCGCGGCTTGCAATGTACAGTCAACCTCCCACGTCGAATCCACTACACGCCCATGTTTAAGTTAAAAAAATTATACCAGACAAACATCGAACAGACTATCAGAAAATTCTTGGAATGGTTGGTCAATACACAGCCGACGGTTCACACTTATCTTATTTGGAGTATAATTAAGGCACTTTCATTGAACGTTAAAGCGTGTTTTTGGAGAACGTGTGACCCAAACTTCAAGATTATTTGTGGCGATAACGTTGCCTGAAACCCATCAGGCTATCGTTGGTAAGAGTATCGGCCCTCTTCATCAGACAATTCCACGAAACTTGGTTCGCTGGGTCCCTGAACAAAACCTGCACCTAACCCTCAAATTCCTGGGGGATACCGCTGAGTCGAGAATCCCCAAGATCCAAGAGGCTTTAGAAGATGCCGTCCGGTCTTTCCAGCCATTCAACACGATGATCGGTCGCGTCGGGTGTTTTCCTAATTCAAAGAAGCCCCGAGTCTTGTGGTTATCCCTTGACCAGCAAGCGCAAGAGTTGCAGCGGCTGCAAAAGGAAGTGGAATATGCGCTGGGTCACCTCGGTTTTCCACACGAGAAACGGCCCTTCAGTCCCCATCTGACGATTGGCCGCGTTAAGCGCCATGTTCAGCAAGCACAGCTCGCTGCTATCGGGGACGCTGTAGCACGCTCAGATATAGTGAATGTTGCGAACTGGCAATGCGACACAGTCCATCTGATGAAGAGCAGGCTATCGCCACAGGGAGCCATGTACACCTCGCTGTCTGAGCATCGGCTCCGAACTTCGAACTAACTCAAGCGTCAATAAGGCAATAGGAAACTGTGTATGGAAGATAAGCAGCCTGTGAGTAACCCCAATCTAGATACCCAGGAAATGGCCCGCATCATCATCGACATTATGTCGGATATGAAGGGGGAAGATATCCTGCTCATGGATCTGCGGGATATTACGATCATTACTGACTTCTTCATCATCTGCACCACCAACAATGAACGACAGCTCAAAGCGATGGTAGAGAAGATCCTTGAGACACTGAAAAAAGATTATGGTGTTCCCAGGCCACGAGCTGAAGGCGTCGCTGAAGGTGGCTGGATACTAGT
>JAADYW010000066.1 GCA_010092845.1 Chloroflexota bacterium | reverse complement strand
TGAAGATCAGCACCCCGACGGCTGAGGCATATCCATCCTGTTGGTTACCAACCAACGTCTCATAGTTATAGGTCGCCATTGTGAGCTGGGCGCGGCCAAATAGCACGTTGAACAAGTCGAAGACTCGCAGAGCGTCCAGTGTACGGAACACGAGCGCGACGCCGATGGTTGGCCTCAATAGCGGCAACGTGATATGACGGAACTGGTGGAATCGGTTTGCGCCGTCTACTGACGCTGCTTCATATAAGTCGGCCGGGATCGTTTGTAGGCCCGCCAGCAGCAACAGTGCCATGAACGGCGATGTCTTCCAAACATCGACCATGATGGCGGAAGGTAATTGCAGGTCGACTCGGGTAAGCCAGGCTTCGGGCAGCCCGATGATGTTCAGGTCCATTAGAATCCGTTTGACAATGCCCGCCGATTAGTCCTTGAGCATCAACTCCCAGAGCCGGGCCGAGATTACCGTCGGAATCGCCCACGGCACGAGCATCACGGCTCGCATATACCCCCGTCCTCTGAAGTTGGAATTCACGGTAAGGGCGATGAACAGGCCGATAAGTAATTCGAGCGAGACCGACGCAGCCACGAATTGCAGGGTAGTCCAAACACTTTTCAGCCATTCTGCGTCCAGTCCGCTGACTGCCAGCGCGTGCTCACTATCGGTGATGATTGGCCAGTTCAGATTCCAGGCGGTGCGGTAGCCATCCTCCAACAGCGATCGGTCGATCAACTCCCAGCGGATAGAACCGTCGTCGCGGCGCCGGCACTCACCGTTGTCATCGCGCCGGCATTCGACTACATCGAACCGGACGGTCATGAGTTTTTCGTAGTTGCCCAGGCCGACGAAATTGGGCACGGTTTGGCTGGCGAAGCGTTTATCGGTCAGGCTGTTGATGAAGCTCTGCTCAAGAGGGCGGGCTGCGACGATGATCAGTACTGCCATTGTCGGAACGAGCAAGCTCCAGGCGGTGCGGGTGTCACGCGCTGCGAAGGGCTCCTCGCCCAGGAAGACATCGTTGTCCAGAGCACGGTCGAGCCACAGCAACACCAGTCGAAATGGGATGACCAACAGCACGAACGGGACTGCAGCCAGGAGGCTATCGGTGTTGACGCCATCAATTACCGGCTGCAATATCGCGAGCATGCCAGATGCAATAGCCAACCAGGCATAGGTGATCTGCGCCCAACGTGCAGCATTGACATTTCGTTGTCGCAGCCACCAACCGAGGCGAATGAACAGGCCGCCGAGGAACAGTATCAGGATCGGCACGATAATGCCAAAGCTATCGAGGAACGCCAGCAGCAGCGACGGGCGTTCAGCGTTGGGGTCCTCTTCTGTCTGTTCAGCAGACCAGTCGAGGACTTCGTTGATCTTTGAATCGGTCCGGACGCTGTTGAAGAAATACAACAGCACTACCACGCCTATCAGAATGGTGACAATACTAAGGACTTCGAGCACTAGCCGGTCTTTTCCTGAGAGGCGACGGTGGGTAGTATCGTCCGAAGAGGTCTTTGGCTGGGTATTATTGTGATTCATCAACGGACTCCATAAATAACTCTATTGACTCCTGGCGATCATGGGTACCCCACACCCTTAACAAACAAGCAGGGGCGGCTCGCACCGCCCCTGAGTAGTGATACCGGTGAATCCGGTGCTTATTCCTCTAGCAGCTCCTGGAGGTCCAGTTCGAGCAGCTCCATCGCCACGTCGGCATCTTCCTCGCCAGTCAGAATGCTGTGAACGGCGTTAAAGTACAGGGTCGAGGCCGCGTTATAGTTGGCTTTGGTCGAGGACGATGGACGTGCGACGGTACCCGCTACAACCTCAGGTGATGCGAAGGGCATCGCTGCCTGGATGTCGGGGTCTTCGTACAGTGCAGCCATCGCGGGCGGCGAGGTGGTCGCCAGTGCGTATTCCTTCTGCGATTCGGTGCTGGTGAAGTAGATTACGAACGCCGCCGCTGCTGCCGGTTGCTCGGAGAAGCGCGAAACGCCCATGTGCCAACCACCGAGAGTGGCCGCACTGCGTTCACCCGCGCCCTGGGGCAGGGGAGCTACGTCGAACACATCTTGGACCGCTGAGTCGTCATCGTTCAGGCTGGTCGCGTAGGCATATGGCCAGTTGCGCATGATAGCTGCATTGCCGACATGCCAGACCGCGCGCGCATCTTCTTCCTGATAGCCGGTCACGCCCGGTGGGCTGATGGTGCCGACCCAACCGGCAGCACGCTCGAAGGCAGCGATCGCTTGCTCGTTGTTGACCTGGATCTCACCGTCCGGGCTGATGAAGTTGCCAGCGCCGTTCGAAACCTGCCACTCCAGGGCATTACAGGTCAGGCCTTCATAGGCGTTACCCTGCCATACATAGCCCCAGAAGTCGGCGTTGCCAGCATCGCGCTCGCCGTCCTGGATCGTCTGGGCCATTTCTTCCAGCTCGTCCCAGGTCATCGGTGGGCCATCATAGCCGTATTTCTCAAGCAAATCGGTGCGGTAGTAGAGCATTCCGAAGCCAATACGCAGCGGCAAAGCAACCAACCGGCCGTCAACCGTGTCG
>JAADYW010000065.1 GCA_010092845.1 Chloroflexota bacterium | reverse complement strand
TTGGGATGGTTAACGATCACGTCGTCGGCTGCTTTCGCCACGCTGAATTGGCACCATGAAGACCCACACCTCCCGGCTACAGCTCAGGAGGTGTGGGGCCCAGTCCACTTGAAGACGGGCTACCCTGGCCTACTCTGCATCCGTCCAGATGCCCTGTGGGGGTACACCTGGCGGGGCCGATTCGTCCAATTGTGGTGGTTCGGAGTAGCTTACGCTGGCGGGATCAAATTCGCCGTCCGGTGGTGGCTCGATCGTAAACGCGGCGCTCGTCTCGGTACCATATTCGGGTAATTCGATCACCAGTCCATAGCTCCCCGGCGGCAGCGGCTGCGTCGGGTCACCAATCCACAGGTCCGTGACGCGGCCAGTGGTGACATACGTCCACGAGCCACTGAGGCGCACATCTATCCCGGCATCAGTAGAAACCAGATTGGCGACAACTTCTGTGCCCTGGGGTACATCAGCAAAATCGAATTGCGCGTAGAGATTACCCACATCTGGTGGGAATGTTGTCTCTGTTGGGCCACCGGGTGTTACACTCAGTTCCAGATTGGACAGTGCCGGAGTGACGGCCACGGCGACCGTGAAACTCCCCTCCAGAGAAGCTGTCGGATAACCATTCAGTGAGATTGCGACTCGCCAATTACCGGCTGCCAATCCACTGGCGTCGCTTATGGAGCTGGCATAGGTGCCGGAAGCGCCTTGGTCCCAGGTTGTGCTATCGGTGTGGACCGGAGTTTCGTCATGGAACCATTGCAGTTCCAGGTTAGCGCCGTCGGGGATATTAGCAAAGCGCCAGCGGGCGAACACCTCGGTAACGCTTGCCTCAAAGTTAGTCTGGGCCGTACTGGTTGGCGTTGTCCCGAAACTCAAACTGTTGAAGACAGGATCAGGTACCGGCGCATCCTGGATGACAAAACTCCCGGTCACAATCACGCCTGGCTGGCCCACAATGGTGATCTCAACATCATACTCGCCACTGCTCAAGCCGTTGATGCGATCGAACAAGGAAATATCGCGCACAGTACCGCTAGTCCCATACCGATCAAAATCCCAGGCCTCAGTACGATCAACGATGAGCGCATCGTTCCGCCACCAGCGGCGCCGCATCTGGGCGCGCAGCGGGATACTGGAGTAATCGAAAATGGCGAATACCTCTTCAGTCCCTTCCGCGAATTGGGTCGCGGGTGTTCCGTTGCCCGATGTCGCGAATCGTAGATTCGAGAGCCTGGGGCCGACATTGCCCTCGATGACGAAGCTGGCCTCCACGCGCGCGCTAGCGAAATCGCGCAAGTCAATGACGACACGATAGTTCCCTGGTTCCAGGCCATATCCGGAGGTGAAGTTATACGTACGGACATGAGAAAGCGTACCCGTACGCCCCCACTCAGCCCGCCAGGGCTCCTCGCGCGAGATGATCAAGACCCCATCCCGGTACCAGTAGCGACGCATAACCGCACCAGCAGGCACGTTGGCGAAGTTCCAGCGCGCATACACCTGTTCGGTACCGTATGGAAATGCCGTTGTTGCCGCACCATTTTGGGTCGCGCTGAAGCGCAAGTCGTCGAAGATTGGCGGGTCGCCAGAGGCAATGCTGAAGCTGCCATCTATCTGGAGACCATAGGATGGCAGCTTGACGATCACGTAGTAATTCCCCGAGGCTAACCCCGTTGTGTAATCGAAAAGCTTGATATGCGTAAGCCGGCCTGTCGATCCCCAGTTATTGCTCCAGTCGTCCTGGTTTGTCGTCACGAGCCGTCCATCACGGTACCATTCGCGCGTCATCAGCGTTCCGACAGGAACATTGCTGTAATTGAAGCGCAGATGGACCTCCTGCGTTCCAGATGGGAAGACCGTGATATTAGAGCCGCCAGCAGTTGTACTGAATGACATCCCTGACAACGCCGGGGGACCACTTGGCTCTCCACCGCCGCCGTTGTCCTGGGTAGCGGTTGCGGTCGGACGGGTTGTTGCGGTTGCTGTGACAGGGACATCACCGTCCTCCGTCGGCGTCGCATCATTTCCACCCGGGTTGACCGGGATCGTGGGCACAGTCGAGTCATCCTCATCGCTGGAGGTCAGCGTACATGCTAATGCCGGGAGCAAACACAACATCAGCAGCAGTAGCAATCGCTTACTCATAATGCATCTTCAGGAGCATGATACTGCAACGGTTGTTGCCAGGCTCCTTGCACTCCTTTCTTCTCACGTCATGATAGTCTATCGGGTATGCTATAGACAGAGACACCTTTCGCCCGCCCAAAGTTCCACACATCCAAGAAAAAGTCATCCATACACTAACATGAACCGGAAGGGGGAACCAGCGCCGGCCAAATATGGCCCGTCTTGTTGACCGAATTCCCCACTGTCGTTACAATGCATGCTCATCATCAGTAGGCTCTTGTTCCACGACTCGTCCGTCCAGACACGCGAGGACACAGAGACATGAACAACGAACGTTATGAGCAATTCATTCAGGTAGCCGAAGCCTACATGCATGCACTGAATTCCCTTGATGTCGATGCTTATCTCGCCCTTTTTGCCTCGGATAGTGTCGTCAGAGACCCTTACGGCGTCGCTGAGTTCGTTGGGGAATCTGGTCTGCGCAAGTTTTTTGACGGCATGCTCAAGACATGGCAGCATTTCGAAATGCGGGCCGACAACTTCTACCCCGGCGGCGCTGACCGGCTGGCCATGCGCTGGTCCGTCAGTGCGACCGCCAAGAACGGCAAAACAGCCGAGTTCAGCGGGGTCAACGTCTTCACATTTGATGGCGACACGCTCGCCAGCCTTGACGGATACTGGCATATGCACAGTATGTTGCAGCAAATCCGGGGCGATTAGCGGCCCTCGACAGGCCCGCCGTTATGCAAACCCCACACGATGTCATGATTCTGTATACGGCCAATCTCAAGGCCGATTTTGGGCTGTTGCCCCGCCTGTTCACGCTTATTCAGCAAACACGCCAACGCCACCACAGAGCACCTCAGGATACACTGTTGCTCGATCTTGGCAGCGCCTGGACTACCCAATCCTGGATCTGCCAGGCGACAGAGAACCGAGCACCCTATCTAGTAATGGATGCGATGGGATATCATGTCATCCGCGCAGATGGGTTGGATGTTGGGGGCATTATCGGGCTACAGGAAGTCGTCCAGGCTCGTCTGATTGACGATAGCGT
The DNA here is from genome assembly GCA_010092845.1 of Chloroflexota bacterium. GTDB lineage: Bacteria > Chloroflexota > Anaerolineae > Aggregatilineales > J027 > J027. Next base: position 14,439 of record JAADYW010000065.1, on the reverse strand, counting down.
TGTCTACCGTTGGCGACAGCAGGAAGTCACGATCCATATCGGCCCGAAAGCAGGACCTCCTTGCATCAAATGGCCATCGGACAGCACGCCAGAGACCGGTACCGCCTATACCCATTCCCCAGGATGCCTTACGATTTACCCCCCCCATCACGCGTTGGGGCATGTCACTGTCCAGTGGCCAGCGATGTCTGTGCAAACGAGTGAACAAATCCCCTTTGATCGGTCCGCCCGACCTGATCCATCCATCGTTGCTGCAATCGAATTTGTTGAGAGTGAAGCCCGCTATTATGCTGGCAAGAAGAGAGGCACAGTACCCAAATGAATCTTAGCGAATTATGTAGCAAGCTCGATGCGTACTTCAATATCGCTGCTTATGCTGAGACCGACTGGCATGATCTCATTCCCGAAGCAGCTCGCGGGGCATTGCAGCGCTTCTTGCAGGATGGCTTCACCACAACCTGGAACGGCCTTATGCTCAACAATGTTCCGCCTGACGACGATATAGACAGGGTGTATCTGGCAGTTTTTCCCAGCCAGGATGTTCTGGACACGATTATCGCGCGCGAGGTCGAACGCGGGGCCCCCGGCACCTTGATATTCACCCACCATCCGCTCAGCTATAGCGAGAGCAAAGCCGTTTTCAAGCCCATACCGACCGCCCAGCTAGAGGAGCTGCAATCGCACCATATCAGTTTGTACTCTTGTCATGCGCCGCTTGATTGTCACCCGGAAACCAGTACCACAAGCGCACTTGCCGCGGCGCTGGAACTAGAGGAAGGGACGCAATTTGGCCAATACTATGCCGGCAAAGCTGGCATTCACGGCAAAGTCACCCCGACGACGTTTCAGGACTTTGCGAAGCGATTGGCCGAGGTATGCGAACTCCCCTATCTCCGTTATGACCAATGTCATCACAATGGGCAGTCGGTGCACCATGTCGCAATTGTAGCTGGTGGTGGTGGGGACATTGATTTCATCAATGAGGCCAGTGCCTTCGGCGCAGATACTTACATAACAGGACATTGGTGGCTCTTTGGCGACAGCGAGTTTGGCCAACAGCATCGCGAGAAGATGCAGGCTTTTGTCCCGACATTGAAGCTCAATCTTCTCGGCGCATCCCACTATAGCAGCGAGATGGTCGTAATGCGCGACCAGATGGTTGACTGGTTCAGAGAGCAGAATCTCGAAGCAATGCTGATGCGTCAGGAAGACCCGTGGCAATGACTTGAACCCGTGGAGCTGATTTCATACCAGTTTCCCACGGCCCCGATAAGTCATCGGGTAGCGGTCATCCTCAACTCGTGCAGCCCCAGGTCTTGCCTAGATCATAGGCCACAAGCTGATGCGCAATCCGAATGTAAAGCAGCCCATCGCGAACGCCATAGCCCAGCCACAGACCATCACCCGGTTCTCCCCACAACCTTAGCTGGCCCTTGATATGTCCCGTCCGTGGATCGAGCATGATCACATACCCATTCTCGGCGGCCAGAACAAGTGTACACCGGTCAACCAGGTTCATCACAACCCCGTGGAGTCCCTGATGGGACGGTAGCGCCAATTGCGTCTGCCAGGCCAGCGCTCCGGTTAGCGTTATAGCAGTCAACTGCTGACGGTCGCCGCCCCACACCATGATCTGGCTGTTGGCTCCATCGACGATCATTGCTGATTCGCCGCCCGCCAATTCCACTGCGTCGAAAACCGCTTCGCGAGCGTTGTCTGGACTGATATAAGCCAGGCTGGAAGCAGTATACAGAAAGACGCCGCCGTCAGGGCTCGCCGCAATTGCCGCAGGCTCGTCCACGGTGAAGCTGTCGATCAGGCTACCCTGAGTATCCAGCAAATACACCTGGCCCGCAGACGTCAAGAACGCCGTTAGCTGGGGCGTCATCGCAGCCTGGTGTATTGGCCCCACACTGTCTAGCGTGGCGATTCGCGACTGGCCATGTGAGAAGATGTGCAGCGTAGCCGCGTCATCGACTAGCAGAATGGCTTCCGGGAGGACATACGGGCCCTGCACGATGGCGGACAAACCCGTTTCCCATTGGTCCACTAGCCCGCCATACTGGTCCCAATACAGGACACGACCATCGGCCACACCCATCAATAGCACATCATCGTCCAGTGGCATCATACCGACCGGGTCCACCGAATCCGCCATACGATACTGCCAGACAAGCTCCCCATCGCCAGCATAGGCTTCCAGAAAATGGTCATCCACCAGAATCACTGCCCCATCATCGCGCATGAAAGGAAGCACGGTCGCCCGCGCCAGCGTGGCAAATTCATAATGCCAGCGATAGGCTGGGTGCAGCCAACTGCGCCAATTCGTGATGAACTCTCGTGGCGGAAACCAGCCTTCAACTGTGGGTTCAATATCCCAATACCCCGGCCCTGGCTCAAGTGGGTCGAAATCACGGATCTCGAAGTGAAGATGCGGGGCCGGGCGCGGATCGCCAATCACGCCAATCACATCTCCGGTGTCTACGCAGGTACCCCGTGCCGGGAAATCTATCGCCTCCGTCTCGTCTATATGACCATAAACCGAATAGAAGGTGCCGCCGCTGGCAAAGCGGTGCTCAAGGATGACAACACCTTTGTCACGCCCCCAACCAGTTGGATCGGCATAGGTCACGCGCCCGGGTGCAAATGCGCGTACCGGCTCCCCCTGTGCAAGCCCATCCGTGCGCGACCAATCATCCCCGACATGGATGCGACCACCGTAGCGAACATTGGGCCGCCCAAAGGGATTGACGATCCGGTAGTGATTGGTGTCAACCGGATAGTCGAGCTGTTCGGGGCGCGAAATCGAAGCGCATTGCTGCAGCGCCGGTGCAGCGTTGCCCGGTTGAGGCGGCTGGGCAAGAGCCCGAATGATCAGCGGGGTTGCCAGTAGAACGAGAATCAATAGAGTGCGCCTGGCAAATCGCTGCCTGCGGCCTAGAAGAGTAACCTTGGTACGAACCATAAAAATCCCCCCGAGACAATCTGGCAGACCCACGCCGCAGCCAGCCCATTCCGAAACCGGATATAGCCATAGAGGAAGTTCAAAAAAGCGAAGAGTAGGCCGATCATCAATGCCACACCCGTGGCTTCACCTAACTGCATATGTGGAAAATACAGCAACACCATCCAGAATGTCGCCAGGATCGCCACAACGATCAAATTGCGGACCTGCTGTAGCGCACCACGAAAGAACAGGGTATCAGACGCCGGTTGCACGAAGATCACCGCCATGAAGACCCAGGTATCCATGACAATTGCGGGCACATCATCTACATCGAACATGCGCGAAGAGATCGTTTCCAGCGGAGACCCCAGAAGGATAATAAAAGGGACCCCAACCCCAAGGCCAAATCCCAGGCCTGAGATCATATCATCAATTGTCGTCTGGCTAATGCGCTGACCAGTGCCCAAGGTATAGGCAAACAGACCTGCGCCACCAAGAAGAGACCAGAGGACAACATAGCGGACTACGGCATCTACGGGGGTCAGGCCAATACTGATGGCACCAAACACCAGCAGCACAAAAAGGGGATCGGCTTCGTTTTGTAGACGCCGTAATGCCGACTGGCTGGCTGTGTCATACGCATCTTCTGGCGATTCGGAGTCGAGGTCTGGAGGTTGGGGGCGTTTCACATGTGGCTGGCGATCTTCGAGCGCCTTATGGACCTGGTCCTCTACATCCTGGGTCGAGACATCAGCCAGTTCTGGGGCCGCGGTTGCTTCATCATCGCTGTCCTCGTCTCGAGGCCAGGCCATATCCTCTGGGCCATCATTGTGCTGACGCCGCGTCATTCTAAGAGGCTCCGCATCCGGTCCACCACCAGATCAACATGCGAAGATTTGATCCAGAAGTGGGTTACCAGCCTGAAACGGCGCTGATGATAGGCTCCCTTAATGAGTATGCCATCCGTCTTCAGTTCATCAGCCAGCTCAGCAGGCGACCGTGGCGCATCATCCCGCAAGTTGAAATAGAGGATATTGGTCTTAACGGCGCCGACATTGATCTCAATCGCTGGTATCGTCGCTAGCCCCTTGGCCAGTCGGCAGGCATTGGCATGATCTTCAGCCAGGCGAGAAGTCATCTCATCCAGGGCAACAATTCCCGCTGCCGCAACGATACCGGCCTGACGCATGCCACCCCCGAGAGCTTTACGAATACGGCGAGCCTGCTGGATAAACGCTTCATCGCCGACAATTACCGAGCCAACTGGCGCACACAACCCTTTAGATAGGCAAAAGGTAACGCTCGTCGCTGCCTGAGACAAGCGGGCGACATCAACACCAGTTGCGACCGCTGCGTTGAAAATCCGTGCGCCATCGATGTGCAAAGCAAGGTCGTGCTTGCGACAGAGCTCGCCAACCGCATCGACGTAGCTGAGTGGAAGTGGCTGTCCACCTGAACTGGCGTGCGTGTTCTCCAGGCAAACCAAGCGTGTTCGGGGATAGTGCTGATCATCTGCGCGGATCGCGGCTTCAATCGCATCGAGAGATAGCGTGCCATCTGCCTCAACTGGCACTGGCCAGGTGTGCACACCCCCCAACACCGCGGGATTACCAGCCTCATTCAAGAAAATATGGCTGGAATTCCCGGTGATGATCTCATCTCCACGCTGGCAGGTTGCCAGAATACTGACAACGTTTCCCATCGTACCGCTAGCAACAAATAGACCGGCCGCTTTGCCAAAACGTTCAGCCGCCAACGCCTCCAACCGATTAATGGTAGGATCCTCACCGTAAACATCGTCACCCACAGGCGTAGCGGCCATGGCTTCACGCATGGCCGGTGTAGGCCATGTTACGGTGTCGCTACGGAGGTCAATATATTCCATATGTAGCGCTTAGTAGCGCTTCACAATCGTACGATAGGCAGTTGGCTGGCGTTCCTGGATCATCTGGAACTGTTCCCGGTTCTTGCGAACGTCGTCCAGGTCAATGCGCGCCACGGCATACCCCTCCGGGATATTCTTGGCATCGCTAGCCGCAGATTTACCCTTCTCAGAGTCACCACCGCCAGAGGCGTCCGCCGTCTTCGATGTCTCTGCCTTGACCTCTGCGTAGATCCTACCCCGCGGGCCAACGATCATGCTCTCGCCACCAAAAGCCAATGTCACATCCTCGCCAACTCGGTTTGATGCCGCGACAAATAGCGCATTTTCAAAGGCCCGGCTCTTGACATAGGTACGATATTCGTCCATATGTCCGGCTTCCCAGTTGGTTATCGCACAGAGGATCTCAGCTCCCTCAAGGGCCAGGCTACGGGAGACCTCAGGGAAGGCAAGATCCCAGCCAACCATCAGGCCAATGTTACCGATCTCGGTCTCGAAGACTGGAAACCGGTACCCCTCCCGAAACGCCATTCGCTCTTCACCCCGCAGATGGACCTTGTTATAGTGACCCACCAGTTCGCCATCGGGGCCAACCAGTACTGCAGAATTGAAAATGACGCTCTCGACTTTCTCTTTGGTCACAAGACCAAACCCGATATAGACACCATACTCAGCGGCGCGTTGGGCCATCAAGTTAATTGCCGGGCCAGGCACACGCTGCGCAACCTCCGTGAAGCCAACCCCAAGCTCATAGCCGCTTGTGGCCAGCTCTGGAAAAACGATCAGGTCCACTTTTTGTTGTGAAGCGATCTTGGAAACGAATTCCGACATCTTCACAAGATTGTCTTCTGGCTCGCTCAGCTTTGGCTGAAACTGAACCGTGGCGATTGTCACTTCTCGCATGGGATCTCCCAGACATTTGATTCAGGCTTATAGCGAAGTTATTGTAGCGTCAATAGAATGCGTGTCAAGCGCGGTACCGCCTTTCCGGCTTGATAACCGCATCTCGCAGGACTCTGCTACTCAGCGTAGCGCTCGTTGTTTGACTGCCCCCTGGCCAAAACACTTCTAGACAGCCCTTCAAGGTTCTGGTACAATGCTCCACCTATAAACGAAAACTATCAATCGGTGTTCTGGAGTTGAGAACCGTTGGCCAATCACAAATCAGCACTCAAGCGTATTCGTAGCAATGAACGCAAGCGCCAGCGTAACCGAAGCTACCGCTCAAAGACGCGTACCATGATAAAACGGGCACGGAGCGCTATTGAAGACCAGCGCCTCGAAGAAGCTGTCGCCGAAACGCGCGAAGCAATTCGACTGCTCGATAAGGCTGCCGATAAAGGTATCATCCACAAGCGTAATGCAGCCCGCCGAAAGAGCCGGCTGATGAAGCGGTTGAACGAGCTCAAAGCTGAGGCGCAAGCAGAAGCATAGGTGATTGCAAGCTACGCATCCGCGTGGCTTCTAGAATCCACCAAGATTCCCCAATAAGAACCCCGACCGGGGTTTTTATATTTTTCCACCAAGGATCTTATAGGCTGTTACGATACCGCCTTCGCCTCTTAGCTTGCGTTCCGTCTCCTCGACTTCGAAATAGGCCGCAACAGCCGCATACGTCTCCGCGCTCAGGATGACCTCACCTGGCTCGGCAATCTCCTGGAGTTTCTTAGAGTACGTCATCGCTTCGCCTAATACGGTGAACTCCTTGCGGCTGGGACTGCCGACATTCCCCAGCATTGCGGGTCCAGTATGTACGCCAATACCCAACCAGAGGCGATGATCTGCCGGCAAGATCTCATGCAGTCCCTCAACGTCCTGGGTCATAGCATACGCCGCCCTTACCGCACGCAGCGCATGGTCTTCTAGCGGATTTAACTGGGTATTGAAAAGACCTACCACGGCATCACCCATGTACTTGTCGATAATCCCACCCATCAATTGGATCGCGTCGCTGCTGGTGGTCAGGTACTTGTTGATGATCTCCATTAGCAGCTCAGGCTCAAGGCGTTCGCTAAACGTGGTGAAGCCGCGCACATCAGCAAACAGCGAGGTGATAATGCGCTCCTCTCCACCCAGCCCCAGGCTATCAATGCTCTGAATGTTTCGCACCATCTCGGCGGATAGATAGGTGCGAATGACATTCAGGGTCTCGTCGCGCTGTTTGATCTCCGTCAGGTCATCGACCACCATCGCAACACCCATCGTGCTTTCTTCTTCGCTCTTCAGAGGGCTGAGCTTGAAGCTTAAGTTCGTCGGGCCCCGTTGATCCAGCACAGTATTGAGCTCAATCGTCTCTTGAGAATCCTCTTCCTGAACATTCCTGAGGACCTCTTCAAACCCCTCGTAAACTGCCGGCAAGACACTCGTCAGGGGAAACCCAAGGCTGTGTTCAGCCGGTACCGTCAGGATGGTCTCAGCAACCGGACTATAGGTCTGTACATAGGCATCTCGATCGGTAGTGATAACGCCACTAGCAATCGAAGCAAAGATACTATCCAATAACTGCTGTTTTTCCGTGACTTCGGCCAGGCGTGCCCGAACACGCTCATAAAGCTGGGCATTCTGGATGGCAATCGAGGCTTGGTTGGCAAACGCCACCAGCAATTGCAGCTCGCGCTCGCCAAATAGCGCTTGCCGCACGCGATTATCTGCATAGACCACACCATTCACCTCACCCCGGTAGATAAGGGGTACACACAGGATGCTTCGCAGCGCATAACTCATGACGCTTTCCTGGGCACTGAAGCGTTCATCCTCCTGAGCGTTGGTTGTCACTACCGGGTCGCCGGTCTCAATCACATGGTCGATGATGCTCCGGCTGACGATAAATTCGCCTTCTTCAATGGATTCGCGGCCAATTTTGCGGCCAATCATGAACTCCATCTCGCCAGTAGCCTCATTGCGGAGCAATATATAGCCGCGCTCGGCATCCGTAAGCCCGATGACCGTATCCATTGCCCGCGAAAGCACCTCGTTGAGGTCCAGCGTTGAGTTGATCAACGCGGCAGTGTGGGCTAGAGCACGCAATTGGGCCAGCTCGATGTGATCCTGCTCCAACTGCTCGGTCAACTGGTCTAGTGCGTCGCTTAGCGACCGGGATTCATTAACGAGGGCATCTGGCAAACCGAGGGAGCGAAGCCGTAGTAACCGGGTCTGCTCCTCAAGGCCTTCGGCGATTTCATGCACCATGTAATTCAAACGCATTAGATCTGTGGCCAGGCTGTCGAAGTGCTGGGTGATTAGCGTCATCAGACCCCCGTATCATAAATCTCATAAATACGTGCCGGCTGTACCCGCCCTTTCACCTGAATCGACTCAAGCTCCCGGATACCAATCCATTCGGTCGCCTCAATTGCGTCACGGCAAGCCGAGAGGGTCTCCTGGCTAATGATGATCTGAGCGAGTTCACAGTTCTCCATCAAACGATGGGAGAGATTGACCGTGTCACCGATAGCCGAGAATTCGCGCCGATCACGGCTTCCAACATTTCCCATCGTGGCAATGCCGGTATGAATGCCAATACGGTAAAATGGCTGGTCCGAAATATCGCCCTCCAGTTTCCCAAACATCGCCATCGTCCGGAAATCGGCTGCCATTCGTAGGGCGGCCTGTACCGCGTCCCAGGGATGGGTATCTGACGGATTGAGCTGGGAATTGAAGATGCTCATTATCTCGTTACCCATGTATTTGTCAATCAAACCCTTATGATGATGGATCGCCTCCGAACCAATTGTGTGATAGGTATTCAGCCATTCCATCAATTCGCGCGGGGCCAATGATTTAGGAAAGGTCGCAAATGGCCGCACCTCGACGAAGAGAACCGTTACCGTCCGGCGTTCGCCACCCAGGGCTAGCCGCTCGATGCTCTTGATATTGTCCACCATTGCCGGCGGCAGATACCGCCGCACTGCTGCCAGTGTTGCATTACGTTGTTTGAGATCCGTAACATCATCGACAACCAACGCCAGACCGACGCTGCGCGTTTCATCAAGCACATCTCGCAGCGGGCTGACCTTGACGTTGAAATAGCGAATTCCCTGATCACCCATCGAAATCTCGGCCTCGAACGTAGTCGTGATATCCTGATTCACCACCACATCGAGCGAATCCCGAAGATGAGGATAGAGCATCGGTAGCTTCTCATCGAGCCAGTGGCTGACCGCTTCTGTCGCCGGGACGCCGAAGATCAACTCCGCAGCCTGGTTATATGTGGTGATTCTGCCCTCGGCATCCGTGGTGATAACCGCGCTGACGATCGAGGCCAGGATATTATCAAGCAGCACCTTGATCTCAGTGATCTCAGCTAGTGCCTGCTTAATCTGCTCAAAGAACTGGGCATTCTCGATCGCGATGGCGGCTTGATTGGCGAACCCTGTCAAAAGGCGTTTCTCACGATTGCCAAACAGCGCATCGCGGATCCGGTTGTCGCAATAGACAGCCCCGATGATTTTGTCGCGCGTCATAAGGGGTACACAGATAATACTGCGTAAGGCGAAGCCAATGATGCTTTCCTGCGACATAAAACGGCTGTCTTCTTGGGCATTGGTGGTAATGACAGTTTCACCTTGCTCAATAACGCGATCAACGACCGTCTCGCTAACGATGAATTCCTCTGAGTTGCTCATTTCCAGCATGCGAACAACCCGCGGGTTGAGCTCTCCTGTGTGCGGATCGCGCAGCATAATGTAGCCACGCTCGGCACCGGTAAGGCGAATCACCTGGTCCATGACCTCGTTTAGCACCGTATCAAGATCAAGGCTGGAATTGATTAACTCAGTGGTATTGGCGAGCGTGCGTAATTGGGCCAGCTCGGTGATCTGTTCCTCAACGCGAGTCGCTAGCGCCTGTAGCTCTGTATGCACAGTCTCGAGTCGATGAGTAGCCTTGGCCGGCAAGCCGACACCTAGCTTACGCAGATCATACTCCTGCTGACGCAGCGAATGACTCAGTGACAGTGCAGATTGCCCCAAGCTCTGGGTGAGTTCTTGAACTTCCTCGGCACTCAATTGCGGATTAATCATTGAGGCACCTCATGCTGGACTTGACCCCCCAGAAGTCATTAAATCAGCCAGCAATTGGCGTGCTTCCGGGTGCCGGGGGTTGATAGAGAGAACATTTTCGAGAGCGACTTGCTGGTCAGCCACCGTAGAAGCGATTTTGGCCAGGGCTAGCCACACCGATGAACTATAAGGATGTAACTGGACTGCCACTCGATAGTACAAACGCGCTTCCGTCAGGTTGCCCGCACGTACCGAAGCCTGCGCCGCCTGACACAGCCGAATGAATTTCTCGCGTTCTTCGTGGGTCAAGTTGCTATCATACATCGTCGTCGGGTCTATGGGATAATCCAATCATTGGCAATATCACGTACTTCTGGTGTGTTGGTCAGCGCGAAGATCTCACCGGTGGCATATTCATAGACATAGACATCGTAGTTCTCAAAAGCATCGGAGGAAAACAGAATATACTGCCCATCGGGTGACCAGCGGGGCTGGACATCATTCGGCCCTAGATCAATAAGGAGTGTCGGCTCTGCTTCCGGCGGGATTTCTGTATCAAGTGAAGCCGTCAAGGCGTCCAGTGACACTATCCAGATATCGCTCTGGTTGTCACCTTCTGCTGTACCGCTGTACACCACCAGATTGTTCTCAGGGCCACCCCAGCTCGGCGCAGATTCCACTACTGCGAGGCGATCCGCTGTCAAAAACTGAATCGTCCCACTAGCGACATCGATGACGCGCAGGTCAACGCCATCTGTTCCTGTTGGCCCTGTATCGGCCACGTAGACGAGCCGTGTTCCATCGGGTGACCAGGCAGGCCATAGCTCATTGACAGCATCACGCGTTAGCTGACTCAGAGAGGGTGGCAGCGCAATACCCGGTCCAGGTTCCTCGGTACCCTCGGAGTCTTCGTCAGTTGTGGGCTCAGGGGCATCAATCTCACCAGGAGCCGGGGGTGGAGTTTCAGGTACATCAACGACATAAAGATCGCTTTGGCGCGATCCCAGTCCACTACCAACGAAGGCGACTCGGTTATCAACCGGTGACCAGGCAGGTGTAGTTTGATCCAGGATTGGTACGGCAAAGTTCCAATATTCGGGCAACGTACGCGAGTTCGTCCCGTTGACATTGAGAACTTGCAGGGTTACCGAGCGTTGGCCAGTGTTGAACTGTGCGAAGATATAGCGATTGCCACTGGGGGCAAACGACGGCATTGCGCCACGGGCCTGGTTCTGCGTGGCAGAGATCAACTCACTCGGGCTGTCCAGCGACATAATATAAATTGGCAGATACTCTTTGTTGGTAAACGGATCCCCGGAACCCAGGAGAATGCGCCCCGTAAGTGATTCAGGCGGCGGCGGCAGGGTAGGCGGCCCCTCTGGTGAAGGGGTTGGCGTAACGGTCGCATCCTGGGGCGGAAGGGTCGGCCGCTGGGATACCGTCTCCGTTGGTAGGGAAGTCACGGTTTCCTCGTCCAAGCCAGATCCCGGGGATGCTGTCTCGTCGGCTGGGCTTTGGACCAGATCCCCCGGCGCCGTCGTGCCGGATTCGCCCGATTGTTGCGCAGGGTCAGCGTCTTCTGATGTCCCGGCAGCAGTCGTATCCTCATCGACCTCGGCCGTTTCACCATCATCACCGCCGCCGACGAACACAATCAAGAGCAATATGCAGATACCAATCAGGCCGGCAGCTCCCACAGCGAGAAACATCAGGCGCTTGCGCTGCGCTGGCTCGATTGCGCGCCCTTCTTCCTCAACAGATCCTTCCAATTGCTCGAGGAGGCGCTGGGCTTTGAGGTTTTCAGGGTTGATGAGGACAACATTGCCTAAACAAGTGCGTCGTTCTTCTTCTGTTTCGACGACACTGGCCAGCCAGAACCACCCCTGTTCGTTATACTGATCGAGCTCAACTACTTTGCGGAAAGCTTCGCGAGCTTTATCCTTATCACCGGCACGAGCAGCGTTAATCCCCTCTTTGAGTAATTCCCTTACTTCGGGGGCTGGCTCCTCACTCACGTTAGGCTCACTTTCTTCTGCAGTATCCCAGATCACTTCCAGGATACTTGAAACGACTTAGCTTACTGCACATTCGAATTCGAAGTCAGAAATATCAATTTCGACATCACCGGGGAGCCAATCGACCTCAGTATCATCGCTCTCACCTGTTGTAACCTGGCGCCAGGTGTCACCATTGGGCGTAACAAGCCAGATCTTCGAAGTGGGACTGACTGAGAATTCCGAAGCCGGCCCGACCCGAGTCGAACTCAAGGCGATCCACTCACCGTCTGGTGACCACGCTGGGGCTTCGTCCTCCCATTCGCCGTCGCTCACGGTAATCAATGTCTCACCCGCGCCGCTAGAGCGCATAATATAAAGATCATTGTCACCAGTGCGGTTGGAAATAAACACAATTGATGTGCCATCGGGTGACCATTCCGGAGCAAAACTGCTGCCACTGGCGTTTGTCATGCGACATATGCCAGCATCACTTTGCAAGGGGGCCACAAAGATCTCGAGCTCTCCAGCGCCCGCCCGATCCGACGCGAAAACGATATGTTGTCCGTCCGGGGCCCAGTCTGGATCAAGTTCCTCAGAATCGGTATTGATGCTGGCTAACGGGACTGGCGGCCCACTCCCGTCAGCAGCCACCAGATAGAGATCGAAATTGCCGGACGCATTTGATGAGAACGCAATCTGGCTACCATCGGGGGACCAGGCAGCATGTCCCGTCTCGGTACCACCAAGCACGGTCAACTGGCGAGCTGTACCACCGTCTACCGGCATGACAAATAGCTCATGCACCTGGCCGATCTGGGCAGTGAACACGATGAACTCCCCATCCGGCGAGTATTCTGGTGAGATAAACTCCTGACGCAGGTCCTGTGGAGGAAGCATCGTTGCTGTTGGGGTGATCACGGGCTCCTCGGTGGCCCCTTCACCTTCACCTTCAACCTCACCTTCTTCCGGCGCGGCAGGTGTCTCCTCAACGACCTCAGGCGGTTCTTCTGTCGCCGGTTCGCTCAACTCAATTTCAATGTTATCAGGCAAGGTCACTGTCAGTTGAGCCAGATTCTGGCCATCGCCATCAACAATGAACAAGCGGTAGGGATCGCCTTCTCTGGCAATTTCGCTGCTGGCGAAGACGAGGTTGTACAATTCGGGCGGATTCGGGGTTGGCGTCCAGGTTGCTGTCGGTGTCGGGGTATAGGTCGCTGTCGGCTCCAATGGAGGTGGCAGCTCACTGGTTGGGGTTCCAAGCAGCGGTGATGTTGGGCGTGGGGTATTGGTCGGTGTGGAAGGCGAGGCGGATGCCGTGGCGATCGCGTTTTGCGTCTCGGTGGCATTTGTATCGGCCGCCGCGACCTCATCATTGTCGTCTTCATCCTCTTGATTCTGGATGTAGTCATAGAGCAGGAAGCCAGCAATCCCGATGAAGACAACAGCAATAGCCCCCACCAGGAGCATCGTTAAAGACCACCCCGCACCCGCACGGCGGTTGGACCATAGACCGGGGGGCAAATTCTCCCGCTGGACTGGTTCAAACCAATCTCGCTGTTGCCCTCCTCCTCGCAAACGCTCCTCGGGCTCGGTATCGCCTCGTAGCGCAGACTGACGCAGCCCGCCCAAACCATAATCATCACCCCCATAATCCGCCCCGGGTGTGAAAGTCTCCCCCATCGCCTCTCTAATCTTTTCAAGGGCAGCACGGGCCTGGGGTTGATTGGGATTAATAGCCAGCACCTGCTCGAGGTAGCTGCGGCGCTCCGCGACCTGATCTGAGGCCTGGGCCATCCACAGCAACGCCGTCTCGTTGGTCGGATCCTGGTCAAGAACACGCCGCAAATACCCACGGGCAATGATCTTGTTGTTACTTTTTGCCGCCTCAATACCGGCTTTCAATAACTCTCGAATTTCATTCTCTTCCAAGATTGCACCTGCTTTAACTTATGAGGAGAATCGCAACGCAAGCAATGACCGTAATCACCAATACGATGACCAATCCAATGGTGCCATAGTACATCGCCTGGTTCTCGGATTTCGAGCGCGCTTGTTTGAGCTTATCGAGGCCGCGCTTGGCTGCTTTGTTTTCAGGGTTCAGCCTTAGTGCAGTGCGCAGATAACGACGCCGGTCGACCAGACTATTGGTCGTATAAGCAAGCAGGACCCAGGCACGATCATTGCGATTATCTGCATCCAGCACCTGCTGGACGAGTACCCGCGCACCTTCCTGATTGCCACGTTTCAGCGTCGAAGCTGCCATCTGCAGGAGTTGCTCAAGATTAGGTGCGTCTTTTTCTGGTTCTAAGACGTCGAAGTCTGACATTGGATCGCCGTTCTCCCCCAGGGTATATTATGGCTTGCTACACAGTATAGCATACCCCCTGCTATTCGAAATTCACGACTCAATCAGCACGCTGAGTGCTAACGGTATGAAATTGTACAAGAAATGTGCTGCGATTGCCGCATATAGATTGTAGCGTCTGCGCAGCCATCCCAGGCCAATGGCTACCATCAGAATAATGAGCGCAGCAGGTGTTAGCGTGTACTGCATATGGACAAGTGTAAAGAAGATGGCAGTCCACCACAAGCCGAAGATCGGCTGCAAGGCAC
>JAADYW010000064.1 GCA_010092845.1 Chloroflexota bacterium | reverse complement strand
TACATTCGCCGAAAATTAGGTGTTCGTTCACACCATCGATTTGGAAGGAGAACCAGCGCGGCGCGTGACGGACAGCATGGACACCTTTATGTGTTCATCGTGGTACCAATACCGCTACTTGAGTCCGGGGTACACAGAGGGTCCCTTCGACCCAGAAGAAGCGGCCTACTGGTTACCAGTCGATGTCTACACCGGGGGCGCTGAGCACGCCACCATGCACCTGATGTATACACGCTTTTTCACCAAGGCGCTGCGTGATCTGGGCATGTTTGACGAGGTGGCAGAAATTATGGCCGCCCACGGGCGCGACCCGGAAAACGCTTTCGATGAACCGATGTTGTTGCTGCGGAATCAGGGCCAGGTGCTGGGTGCAGAACGCCCCGGGGATTTCATCCTGGCGACGGGGCACTTTGAAGGCGACAAGCTGTTCGCTGATCATATCCAGGTCGTCGATGGCCCTGACGCTGTTCCGGCGGGCTTTGGCGGTGTTTTCGGCGAAATCACAAAACGGACCGAGCGCATCCTGACGGTCAACATGGCCGGCGTCGCACATACCGTCGAGGCGGTTGAGGGTGCTAGCATTGACATCCCTTCAATCGAGGGCGAGAACACTGTCGCACAGTTGAAACATCACCTGGACATCCAGCGGATGTCTAAGAGCAAGGGAAATGTCGTCAATCCCGATGAATTGGTTGACCAATACGGCGCGGACACCGTCCGGGCGTACTTCATGTTCGCTTTCGATTGGCAAAAAGGTGGCCCCTGGGATCCCCAGGGCATTCAAGGTGTCGTGCGCTGGATTAACGATGTCTTCGACCTAGTCCTGGATGGGCCTCCAGCCGGTAGCGGCGACGACCAAGTCAATCGCGCCGTCTTGCGCAAAGCGCACCAGACAATCCACCGGGTAAGTGATAGCCTGGAGCGTTTCAGCTTCAATACGGCTGTCGCGGCCTTGATGGAATTCCGTAACGAGCTACGGGGAGCAATCCGTGAACAAGCGATTGGCAGTGATGCCTGGCAGGAAGTTGTCAACATCATGTTGAGGTTGATGGCGCCAATCACACCGTTCATCGCCGAAGAGCTGTGGACCACGCACCTGGGGCTGGACTATAGCATCCACCAGCAGTCGTGGCCGGAATACGATGCTGAAATCGCCGCCGAAGAAGAGGTAACCCTGGTTGTTCAGGTCAACGGCAAAGTCCGTGACCGGATCCAGATGCCAGCCGATACCGATGAGGAGACCGCCAAAGAAATCGCGCTGGCCTCCGAAAACGTTCAGAAATTCCTGAACGGTAAGGAACCACGCAAGGTTATCTTCATTGCGGCCAGGCACATGGTCAATATCGTCGTGTAGGAAGTGCTTCGTCCATACCATATTACCCACCACTGATGGTGGGTAGTATGGTTCGACTCGTCCATCGCCTGGCTAACCCACCAGGTTGAAAATCAGCCCACCCAACGCCGCTATATTGAGGAGCGCCAGCACAATAACGCCAAGCATCCCACCTCCTCTTGCCGGTGGTGCGGTGATCTCGTCCGGGATTTGCGAGAAATACCCCAGGGCAGCAAGGTCCATACTGCTTTCACCAGCACTATCGAGGGCATCAACATCGAAGAACGAATCATCCCCCAGATCAGCTTCCTCTACGTTGGCAAAGGGATCATCATCATCGATTGGATCATCATCAAGGCTGAAGAGGCCACCACTGTCTCTGGCCCACTCCGGCTCGTCATCAGTAGCCGTATCCAGCATGGTTGATGGTTGGGCATCGGCGAACGGATCGTCAGCCAGATCATCAAAGGGGCTGTCGAGCACACCGGGCGCATCATCTTGACCCAGCCCGCCCAAGAATCCGCCGCTAGCGGCACCACTCTCCAGGGGGGTGCTGGGTGCCGGTTCGGGTGCCGTCTCAATGCCCAGCTCAGAAGCCCAATCATCACCAGTGAATACGCTTGAAGCAGCGTCACTTATCCCACCGCTTTGCTGAGCATCTTCGCCGATATTCATGCCGCTGATCCAGCTATCAAGTTCATCCGTCCCAAAGGCAGAGTCCCCGCTGCTAGCTTGGGCTGAAGAACTCGCCCCGCTACTTCCCCATTCCACGCTGGTGGCGCTACCCAGTTCATCAAGACCACCGAAGTCGAATGAGTCATCACTCGTCATTTCGGGCGTAACTGAGTCACTCGAACTCGCGGCCGGCGCAGGCTCTGCTGTCGGAGCAGATGATGCAGCCCAGGGCATGCTATCCAGGTCAAGATCACCCCAGCCAGCATCCGAACTCCCTGCGCCAAGATCACTCCAGCTTGTCTCACCTGAGGGCGGCCCGGGCGCCGGTTGGGCCTGGGTGGCTGGCGGTGGAGTTGGAGCTTTGGGCTTTGCTGGGGGCGGCTCTTTCCCAAGCTTCTTGGCAACAACCGCCATGGCTTTGCGGGCCTGTTCGTTATTGGGGTTAAGTGCCAGCACGTTATCCAGGCAGATTTCTTGCTCTTCGAGGGAATCCACTACCAGACTGAGGTATAGCCAGCCTTTCTCGTTTTCCTCATCAAGATCGACAACCTGCATCAAGATGTCGCGCGCAGTCGACTTTTTGCCAGCCTTATACGCAGCAATCGCCTTCTGGACCATCGCATTTGTATCAACCATTGCCTGAAAACCCTTTTTATCTCCCAAAAAGCGAAGGGGGGAATCGGCCCATAACCGATTCCCCTCCCATCATACTAAAGCTCGGGCGAGATGCAACTGATCAGAAAAGCCCAACAACACGTCCTTCATCGTCGATATCGACATTCATATAAGCCGGGCTTGAGCCCAGGCCAGGCATCGTGCGCATCTCACCGAGTAGCGGATAGATGAACCCTGCGCCAATGCTGGCCCGTACTTCACGGACTGGCACAGTGAACCCGGTCGGGCGGCCCTTCAAGTTTGGATCGTGGCTCAGACTCAGGTGTGTCTTCGCCATACAGATGGGCAGATTACCAAAACCATTCTCTTCATAGCTCTTGATCTGCTTATTGGCCAATGGCTCATAAACGACACCATCGGCACCATAAACCTCGCGCGCAATGGTCTCAATCTTCTCTTTGATTGGCCGGTCCACATCGTACAGGAATTTGAAGTCACTGGGCTGCTCACAGGCGTCGGTAACGGCCTCCGCCAGTTCGCGCGCGCCATCACCGCCATCCATCCAGTGGTTGGTGGGTACGGCAGCATAGGCCCCGGCTTCCTGGGCCACACGCTGCACCAGGTCGATCTCCGCCGGTGTATCAGGCGTGAAGCGGTTAATCGCCACCACCACCGGTATGCCGAATTTCCGCGCAACTTCGATATGGGCGACCATATTGGCCGCTCCCGCTTCGAGCAGCTCCAGGTTTTCACTGGTGTAAGCAGGATCGAGGGGCCGACCGGGGACAACACGCGGACCGCCACCATGCATCTTCAAAGCACGGATGGTGGATACCATTACCACACAGTTCGGCGTCAGGCCACTGGCACGGCACTTGATATTGAAGAATTTCTCCATGCCGATATCCGAGCCAAAACCGCTCTCGGTGACGACATATTCGCCCATCCGCAAGGCGATCTGGTCGGCCAGGATACTGCTATTACCGTGGGCGATATTGGCAAACGGGCCAGCATGTACAAAAGCGGGCTGACCTTCCAGCGTCTGGAGCAAATTGGGCATGATCGCGTCTTTCAATAAGACAGTTACCGCGCCCGCGACCTGCAAGTCCTCAAGGGTAATTGGCTCCCCTGAGCGGCGATTACCAATCACGACGCGCCCTACCCGCTCACGCAGATCTTTGAGGCTGGTTGTCAGCGCGAGGATAGCCATGAGTTCGCTTGCGACGGCGATATCGAAGCCGGTCTGGCGTTCGAACCCATCGGCCTCGGGACCAAGACCAATAATGATATTGCGTAAGGCACGATCATTGATGTCTACAACCCGCTTCCAGGTGATACTGTACGGGTCAATATTGAGGCGGGTCAGGCCAATTTTCTGTAGGAAGGCATCACTGCGAACGCTCTCGTGATACCAGCGGGCATCAATCGCTGCAGCCACTAAATTGTGCGCCACACTTATCGCATGAATGTCGCCCGTCAGGTGGAGGTTAAAATCCTCCATCGGGATGACCTGGCTGTAACCGCCCCCTGCAGCCCCGCCCTTGATACCAAATGTGGGGCCGAGGCTCGGTTGACGAATACACGCAATGGAATTGTGCCCAAGAACACCCAAGGCCTGGGTTAACCCAACCGTCGTTGTTGTTTTACCTTCACCGAGCGGCGTGGGTGTGATAGCGGTTACATCAATGTATTTTCCAGGGGGATTGTTCGCAAAGCGGTCCAGAACATCGAGGTGAACTTTGGCCTTGTACTTACCGTAGAGATCAATATCGTCTTCAGTCAAACCCAGTTTGGCAGCGATATCCAGGATAGGATGGAGCTCAGCAGCCTGTGCAATCTCGAGATCGCTGGGGACGTGTTTTGTTGTCATTGGCGACTTTTTACCTTTGGAAATTAAATTTAGATACCCATACCTCCTACAATATTTAGAAAGAACCTGGCTCACAAGTGTATTTTGTCATGGAAAAGCGCCGAAAGACGCCCCAACAATAGGTCGTAATGCGCTGATTAAGCACAAGCGTGCGGTTATCACCAGTGCCCTATTCGTCGGCCAAACGTTTGATGATCAGCAACGTAGCATCATCGTCGGCGGGCCGATCACCGGTGAATTTCCGGACTGCCTCGTGAATCCCCATGTTAATTGAGGCTGCATCGGCATCCTGATGATTTTGCAGGTATTCCAACAGCCGGTCTTCGGCAAACTCCTCTTCCTGGCTATTGATCGCTTCAGTGATGCCATCGGTGTAGACAGCGAGGACATCCCCTGGAGCCAGCGCTATGCGCCCCTCCGTGTATGTCACCCCTGGAAAAGCGCCCAACGCCGGCCCGTCGGCAGCAACCATCGCCGGTTCGTCAGGGGTGCGTTTTCGCATCAGGATGGGCGGATTATGGCCACCATTACTGTAAGTGACCTCGCCTGTGCGTGTATCAAGAACACCATAAAATAGCGTTACAAAGAGATTCGAGCGGCTATCCATTTTGATCTGGTCATTGACGCGTGTCAGTAAGTTGCTGGGCGTGGGTCCTTCCTTAGCCATCACTCGGAACACCGTCCGGGAGAGGGCCATGAAAAGCGATGCCGGAATACCTTTCCCGCAGACATCAGCCACCACAAACCCGATCCGGTCATCTGGCAGGTTAATGAAATCGTAGAAGTCGCCGGCAACTTCTTTGGCCGGGCGCCAACTTACCGCGATATCCCAACCGTCAATCTCAGGCGCACTATCGGGCAAGAAGCTGGTCTGGATAGTGCGGGCGGTATCGGCCTCTTGTTGCAGCCGCGCCTGCTGAATCGTCTGCAGGTGTAAGCGTGCCCGTTCAATAGCAGCGGCAGCCTGGTTAGCGAATGTATGGGCGATGTCTGAATTATCCTGGCGATAGAAGTTGGCCACGCTGTGATCGAGGCTCAACTCGCCAATGACATTGCCACCAACAATGAGCGGCGCCCCCATCCAGGAACGCGTACTGGATGTCGCAGCAATGGTGATCCAACGTGGATCAGCTTCTACATCAGGAATGATAATTGGTACTGGTGTCTCGATCATCTCCTGAATCAGGGGATTCTCATCAACCCGGAAGAGTGGATAGTTGATTTCAACCTGTTCACGGAAGGCTTCATCGAAGCCGCGCGCGGCGCGCACGACGAGATAGTCGTCCTCGATCAGGAGTATGGAGGCAGTATCGAACGGCAAAACCCGTTCTACTTCTTGCAGAATCAGCTCCAGGACGCGTTCGAGATCCAGGGCGCTATTGATGATGGATGACACCTCGCGCAGGGTATCAGCAATGTGCCTTTTTTCTTTTTCTGATTCAATCAACTGGGCGTTTTCAATAGCGATCGCGGCTTGAGAAGCCAACACCGTCAGCAAGATTTCGTCGCGGCGGGTGAATACGCCATCGCGCTTGTTCAGCAGTTGCACTACGCCGATGATGTCACCCTGCGCATTGCGCATTGGCGTACAGATCATGGATTCCGTCTGGTATCCCGATTCGCGGTCGAAGTTCTGGGCGAAGTGAGGGTTATCTTCCGCCGAGACAATGTTGACCGTCTCGCCGGTCTCTGCCACGTAGCCTGCAATGCCTTCACCGATTTGCAGACGGATCTCACGCAAGCGGCCCGTATCATCTTGCAGAATCTTGGAGACAAGCTCGCGCCTATCGGCATCCACCAGGTACAGCGTGCCGCGGTCAGCGTTGACAACTTCGATGAGCTTATCGACGATCAAATCGAGTAGCGCATCAACGTGGCGCTCGGTTGATAATGCGACCGCGACAGCGTTAAACACCTGCAACTCGTGCTCAGTTTGTTCGTCAAACTGGCGTTGGTCACCCGAATCGGATAAGTGATCAAGCTTCTTCGTCATGGTTAGAATCGTCCCATCAACTGCGTCAAACTGGTATGTAATGCTGTCCATCATGGAACGCATGAAGTGAACACCCATGCCACCATTAATCCGCATTTCAACTGGTGCACTGTAATCAAATGGTTTGATGGCCTGGGGATCGAACGGCTCGCCCCAGTCCTGGATATGAATTGACAGATAATCACCATCGTAGGCAATGCGAACCATAAAATCGCCGGGCGTATCATAGTTGCGATACGCATGCGAGATCACATTGGTCAGTGCCTCTTCGATCGATAGCTCGATGTCGAAATGGGTCTGGGGTGGCAACTGGTATTCGGCGCTGACCTTTTGGAAGAACTCATAGAAAACGCGCAAGCTATCACGTACCGCCGGCAATCGTATTTCATAACTCGGATTGGGCATCAGGTATTATCCTGAGAGTAGTTGTCATTAACAATAGAGCCTCAGATAACGGCTGTTTACAATAAACTCTGGTTTCCCCCACCTGCCACACCCCGGAAACACAAAGCCCGACTCAAACTACAGAGACGGGCCTCACCATTATAGGGCTGGTGGGACTCGAACCCACACGGTTTTACCCGGCTGATTTTAAGTCAGCTGCGTCTGCCAATTCCGCCACAGCCCCCTAAGCCGGAATTTTAGCCGAAAGGCCAGACGTGGTCAAATTTTTGACCGAAACTCTATGGCAAAGCCCTTCCTAAAATATGCGAGAGGTAAACAAAATTTTAAGGTCGAGAACGTTACCCACTGGCAATACCATCCTGACTCTAAGCATACCCAAATCCACCCTTCAGCAGTACCCTGGTACTGTATAATGAACACCTGTTCTGTGATAAAGTATATGCACTTTGACGCGGAGGAAACACCATATATGGTGGCCAAACCTTGATATAACCCCACATATAGGGGTTATCGGGCCCCGGTGCGGCTACCTCCCAGCAACAACCAACCATTCTAGTTTGCCTAGATTAACGATATAGGTTCCGATGACAAACGGTTTGAAGTGTCCGTACTGCGGCACGACTGGTCGGAGTCGCGTTCTTGACACCGGGCCGGATAGCCAGAACGGAATCCGGCGTCGCCGAGAGTGTGCACATTGCGGGCAACGATTTAACACCGCTGAACGAGCGATCAAGACGACGCCCCTACTCATTAAAGGGGATGGTGGTCGTGAAGAATTCGACCGGCAGAAGCTCATCACAGGCATCCGCATCGCATGCGCCAAGCGCCCTGTTGCAGCAATTGATATTGACCGCCTGGTAAGCAACATCGAAGAACATCTCGATCAGCTTGGTCGGTCCGAGGTTGAGAGTCGTGTTGTTGGCGATATGGTTATCGAAGGACTTAAAGCTCTGGATTTGATCGCCTATATTCGATACGCCATTGTCTACCTTGGGCTTGATAGCCTCGAAAGCGTGCGAAAGGAAATCGACCACTTGCTCCTCGAGAAATCACTACAGGACCATCCAGATACTTCCAAAGCCATTGAGACAAAGGACTATCGTCCTTAGCGCACTGAAGTCAGGTTATTGAAAGCCTCACGGAGTGCGAATCCAAACCGCTCCGTGATTTTTTTTGGGAGAAGAGAAAGGAACGGCAATCTCATGGTCGCACCGTCACGTCGAGATCAACGGGTCACCAGTTTTCGGAAGACCCCTATTCCTGCTGACCTAGCTGATCGACACATCAATATCACCGCTAACGCGCGTACCGTCATGGAGAAGCGGTACCTGCGCCGCGGCGAAGATGGCCAACCTATCGAGACCGAGCAAGAAATGTTCTGGCGCGTCGCCTATCATGTGGCCCTGGCTGAGAGGACTCTCGGCGGCGATGATGAGCAGGTGGAATTCTGGGCCCGTAAATTCTTTGATTTATTGACAAACCTGGCGTTTTTTCCAAATAGCCCAACATTTACCGGCGCCGGCACACCACTAGGTCAGCTAGCTGCCTGTTTCGTGCTGGCCATTGAAGACGATATGGGGCGGACTGGATCAGGTATCTTTGAGACGTTGCGGCATGCGGCTTTGATACAGCAAACCGGTGGCGGGAATGGGTTTTCGTTCAGCCGGCTGCGCCCGGCCGGGGCACTCGTACGCTCGTCGAACGGCACGGCCACTGGCCCGGTGGGCTTCTTGCGCGTCTATGACCAGGCGTTTGGCGAGATCGCCCAGGGGGGGTGCTTGACGCCAGATACACTTGTCTTCACTGAGAAAGGTTTACTGCGCCTGGATGAAATCGTTCGCCAGCGGAGACCGGGCTGGCAAGCGCATGAACTCACCGTCAGCACCGATGAGGGCACGCGGCGATCCAGACAGGCGTATAACAACGGGATTGCCCCCGTGCTGAAGGTAACGACTGACGCTGGTTTGCACCTTTCAGGCACCCACAACCATAAGGTCAAGATCTTGACCGAGAATGGTCCTGTCTGGCGGCGCTTCGATGAACTGGAACCCGGCGATGCGATTCTGGTCAAGCTCAACGAGCACCGTGGCGAGACCCAGTCCCTCCGACGGCCAGAAGAACAGGCAGATCAGGATCTAGCGGCGGCACTCAGCCCCATACTCGATGAGGAAATGGCGTTCTTCCTGGGCTATATGGGCAGCGCTGGTTTTATCGCCCCCAGCGCGAACGATCACCGGTTCGGCGTAACCGTTGCCGCTGACAGCGATCTGATCGATGAGATACCGGCATCAATGCAACGCCTGTTTGGCCCGGAAGTGAGCATCTACCAGCACGCGGTGGACGATGATGCCGCCATCACATTTTCAATTGACAGTAAAACGATAAAAGACTATCTCATCCTGAATGGCCTGGATACGGTAGCCCACACTGAAGCTCAGGTGCCACGCCTGGTGCGGATGAGTCCGCGCAGTGTGGTGGCGGCGTTCCTACGTGGCTTATTTGAAGCAGAAAGTGCCACATCGCACCACTATCCGCAAATATCGAGCCCCTCGAAGCGGCTAGTTGACGAGGTTGCGGTGATGGTTATTGGGCTGGGATGTCCGGTACGTATCGCCGGCGTAGACCACGGTGAGACACGGCACTGGACGTTGGAAATACACTCCCCGGCGGGGCTCAACACCTGGCAGGCAAATATCGGCACTGTATCCAGTTCTCGTTATGCAGCATGGACAGACTCCGAGCCCCATACACAGCGCAGCCGCCTGGCCATTCCACAATCTGCCCCAGTAACCGCTGCACCAAGTACACACGCTCGTCCGGCCTACCCTACCATAGCCCACAGCGAACCTATAGCGGGTGATGATGGATATGGATACACACAGCCAATCGATGATCTCTGGGCGGTTCGTGTCGTAACGATAGAGGCGGCTGGTGAAGCCCTAACGCTTGATATCGAAGTCGATAACAATCACACTTACCTCGCCAACGGGCTGGTGACCCATAATAGCCGCCGTGGCGCCAACATGGCGGTACTCCGTGTTGATCATCCCGATATCCGTGAGTTCATCAAATGCAAGACCGATGAGAATAGCATCACGAACTTCAATATCTCCGTAGGGATCACCGACGAGTTCATGACCGCCGTTGAGGAAGGCACCACCTTCAACCTTCGCTTCGACGGCGACGTCTGGGAAACCGTTGATGCGCGCGAGCTTTTTGGCATGATCGTGAAACATGCCCACCACAACGGCGAGCCCGGTGTGCTTTTCCTGGACCATGCAAACGCCGAGAATCCAGTACCGAATCTGTACGAAATCGAAGCTACCAACCCCTGTGGCGAGCAATTCCTGGGTCCATTTGAGAACTGCTGCCTGGGGGCTGTAAATCTGAGCCAGCATACAACTGAAAATGGTGCAGTCGATTGGGACCGGCTGGCGGAGTCAATTGCCACTTCCACCCGTTTCCTGGACGATGTTGTCACGGCGAATGCCTATGTCCCGGCGATCCCAGAGCTACGCGACTCTGCTGAGCGGGTCCGGCGCATTGGCTTGGGGATCATGGGGCTAGCGGATATGATGTACGCCGCAGGTGTCCGCTATGGAGCGCCCGAAGGCCAGGAATTTGCCAGCCAGGTGACCGAGTTCCTACGCTATCATGCGATGAAGACCAGCGTTGAATTGGCTGAAGAACGGGGACCTTTCCTCGCCATCAAAGGGAGCCGCTACGATCCTGACAATCTTCAATGGACCCCGCCCCAGCCCTTGCTTGAGCACGAGACCAGCTGGGGCCGGCCAGCACTGGACTGGGCCGCCATCGAGGAAGGCATCCGCCAACACGGCATTCGCAATGGTGCGCAAACCACCATCGCGCCGACCGGCACTATTGCGACCGTTTCCGGTTGCGAAGGCTATGGCTGCGAGCCCGTATTTGCCTTAGCCTACAAGCGTTATGTGAACACGAATGCGGGCAACGCCAATGAGCGCATCGCCCTGCAATATACCAGTCCGCTCTTCGCCAAGGCACTGCGCCGCGCTAACCTGTCGGAGCAACAGATCGATGAAATCGTGCGGGAGGTCAACAAGACGGGAAGCTGCCAGGCGGTGCCCGATCTACCAGATAACATCCGGCGGGTTTTCGTCACCGCTGGCGATATCACCGCCGAGGAACACATTCGCATGCAGGCTGCTATGCAGGCCAACATTGACAACGCCATCTCTAAAACGTGCAATTTCCCCTCAACCGCCACGCTGGACGATGTGGCCCAGGCCTATGAGCTGGGATGGCATCTTGGCTGCAAGGGACTAACGGTTTATGTCACCGGTAGCCGCGAGAAAGTTGTGCTGGAAACTGACGCAACGCGCGCAGAGCGCGGCAAGTCACAACATGAGCAAAGCAAGGCTGAAGCCCAGCCGCTGCCGTTGTTCAACGAGAAGAAGAAACCCCGGCCGCGACGCCTACCAGGCAAGACCTATCGATCGGAAACGCCTGCCGGCACCACTTATATCACCATCAACGAGAATGGCTATGGCGAAGGGCAGCCTTTCGAGGTCTTCATGCAGACGGCCAAGGCTGGGTCTGAAATCGCCGCAGTATCAGAAGCAATGGGACGCTTGATCTCCTTGATCCTGCGCATAGCCTCGCCGGTCAGCCCTCGGGATCGTGTCAAAGAGGTGATCCGTCAGCTTGGGGGGATCGGTGGGGGCCGCCAGCTTGGTTTTGGGCCCAATCGTATTGCCAGCCTGCCCGATGGAATCGCTCAGGTTCTTCAGGAGTATCTAGAGGAAAGCGATGACGGCTACGAGGAAGACGAGTTGACAGCATATCAGGCTGCGCACCAAATACCATTGAATTTAAACGATCCCGATACGCCTTCTGCTGCTACCCCTGTTGGCGACCTCTGCCCAGAATGCGGTAACACCACGCTGATTCGGGAAGAAGGCTGCCTCCACTGTTATACCTGTGGCTATAGCGAATGCTGATGCACGGCTTGTAGAGCACACCCCAAAAAACTAACGGACACCTTCGCAAGGAGGGTGTCCGTTTTCAGTTGGGGTCAATTCGCTTCATCACAAAGTCTGCTTATCATCTCCTGAGTAGCTCGACGCCAGGGGCTGCTCGCTTTGGTACATTTCCTTACCCTGAATAATATCCGTTCGCAGGGCAACAGTCGACCAAACAAGCAATGAGGCAAAGACGAGAAATGCGATCTGAGCCGCGATGTCGTATGGCTCCGGTACTGAAAACGTCAGCACCCCCACAATAATGACTAGCCCGAGCAGAAACGTGTGGCCACGCCAGCGCGATAACATTGTTGTGTTTGCCCTTCACTCACCTTGCTTTTGAAAAATCAACGTTGAAAAGCACGATTCACTTAGATTCTCTTAGTTTAAGGATACACTATCTGGCATGCAGCGCAAAATCTTTAAACGGACACCCAAAAATACGCCTTTTGGCCACCAAGATTCATGGACAGACTCGGCGCTGAAATGCTAGTCTAGAATCCAGAGAAAAGGGCGCACTATCAACAAGCGAAAGGAATCGTCCATGAATCAAAGAGTATATTATAGCCAGGAAGCTGAACAACAGGCCCGACGAGAGCAAGCACTGCTGATGATGTTATTCCTGGGCATTGGTGCCAGCGTCGGTGCTATTCTGGCCCTGCTCTTCGCCCCGTCATCTGGAAGTGACACCCGCCAGGATATTGCCAGCCTCGTTGAGGATAGTATGAACCAGGGGCGCGACGCGACCAACAGCGCGTTCCAGCAGATTGAAGCGCAGATCAGCGATCTGTATAAGAAAATCGAAGATAGGCTTAAATAGCTTAGGCCAAGGCTGATTCGCATTAGGAAACGTATCCGAGATGGATACGTTTCTTATTTTTTGTGTTGCCTGTGAAGGGTGTTCGGTTTATAATCAAATCGTGATTTGATTAACAGAAAGGCACCATCATTGGCACGCAAACCAGCCGATCAGGCTGTGAACCGGCATGATATCCTCATTGCCGCTGCCAACGTCTTTCGCCGCAAAGGCTATCATGGCACAAAAATGGCCGACATTGCGGCTGAGGTCGACCTGACAGCCGGTAGCCTCTACCACCACTTCCCAGACGGCAAGCAGCAAATCCTGCGCGAAGTCCTGACCGATGGTCTGGCGATGGTAACCGCCGAAGTCCAGGCCATCGTCGAAGACAACACCCTCACCCCAGACGAGAAATTCAGGAAAGCTGTCTATGCCCATATTATGGCGCTAGCGCAGAACGTATCGGTTGCGGCAGCGCTGGTTTTTGAGACCCGCAATCTCCTGGAGGACCAGTCTGCCCGTGACAGCTATCTGCAGCGCCGTGATTCCTTCGAGCAGCTATACAGGCAGGTCATCCACGAAGGCATTGAGGCCGGCGTCTTCCGCCACGTTGATGTTCCAATCTTTACCAAGGCACTGCTCGGTTCGAATAACTGGGTTGGGGTCTGGTTTCGCCCAACGGGTCGCCTTTCTGGTGAAGAGGTCGCGATGGAAATCGCCGATGTATTCCTCAACGCCGTGCTAATCAAAACATAAGTGCAGTTCCCTGCAAAAACTTCTTGGTTCAAACCGGTAAACACTTAACGACATCCAAAAAATGGTATCAGAGGAGAAACCGTATGCTCGACTTCACGCCGACCGAAGAACAGCAGATGCTGGTTGATGCGATCAAACGCTATGCCACCAATGATCTGCAACCCAATGCCCACAAGATGGACGAGAACAGTGAAGTCCCCGAAGCCATCATCCAGAAAGGTTGGGAAATCGGCCTGATCCCAGCGAGCATCCCCGAAGAGCTGGGGGGATTTGGCGAATACAGCGCCATTACCAATGTTCTCGCGCTGGAGGAACTGGCTTATGGCGATCTGGCCAGCACACTCAAACTCATGGCGCCCTCCCTTTTTGCTTATCCTATTTTGTTCAACGGTACTGACGATCAAAGAGCACGTTTTTTGCCTTTGCTGGCGGAAGAAAAGCCCTATCCGGCCACGGCGGCCCTAAATGAACCAGGTATCAGCTTCGATCCATTTGCCCAGCAAACCACGGTTGCCCGCGAAGATGATTGCTTCGTACTGAACGGTGTCAAAGCCAACGTTCCGAACGCTGAAGGTGCCGAATGGCTGCTGGTATACGCCAGTGACAGCGAAACTGGCCAAGTCGGCGGCTATCTCGTGCAAAACAACGCCGAAGGTCTGGAAATCACCCGGCGCGAGAAGATGATGGGCATTCAGGGCCTGGCTGCCTACCAGGTCCAGCTATCGAATGTCCGTGTTGGTGCTGACCTGGCGTTGAATGGCGGTGATCCAATTGATTTTCAACGGCTCATCGATCATATGAATATTGGCGTGGCCGCAGTGGGCACGGGAGTGATGCGCGCCAGCTACGAGTATGCGATCGAATATGCCAAAGACCGGGTTCAATTCGGGCAACCCATCGCTACCAAGCAGGCCATCGCCTTCATGCTGGCCGAGTGCGCGATCGAGGTCGACAGCACGCGCCTTCTTGCCTGGGAAGCCGCTTGGCATATTGATGAAGGCAAACCCGCTGCGGAGATCACAAAAGCAGCTTACCTGGCTCGGGAGTACGCCAACAAAGCCAGCCTCCAGGTTACGGATAGTGGTGTCCAGGTGCTTGGCGGGCATGGCTTCATCCGCGAGCATCCTGTGGAGCGCTATTTGAGGAACGCGCGTGGTCTGCCCGTCTTCACTGGCCTGACGATGGCTTAGGATCGATGCTTTATGGCGTGGCGCGTACGTTTCAGCGGAACGGCTTTGACATCCCCGCGGGGCCTGGCCATTTGTACCGTCGGCTGGGATTTGGCGGCTGCGGACTTCGTACGCTGGCCGGAGGTTGTGGCTGATTTCGCGGGGCTACGTTTGTTCGATGACGCCGAACGCGAGGTAGCGTTGGTCGAAGTCCGGCGCCGTTTTGGCGTGTTTGCCGACCCTTTGCGTGCAGACTGATTCGCCGTCGCCTTGGTCTGACGTGATGGCTTGGGCTGCTTCTTCTGTTGGCTGGATGTCCCGGCTTTTGACGTCTGCTTACGCCGGAGTGGCTCCATACAGAGTATCTCGCTGGCGTCGTCGAGCAGATAGAGCACGAAACGTCCTTCCGGCAATTGTCTGTACAGCACGGGGTCAATCGCAAGTTGCTCTTTACCAATACTAATGACATATTGCGCAGGCCAGTGGCGATTAGGCTGGGGCAACTTGCTCAGATCGCCGCTAAGTTTGCGGATGCGTGCCTGCTGGAGGCGTTTCAGGTGATCACGGTGCAAGCCAATGATACCGCCAATCAGGCTACCCATAACGACCAGGACGGGTAAAGCAAAGGCCAGATCAATGGATAGAACGACCCAGATCGAAAGCATCATAGGGATCAACAAAAGCGCCCGCAATTGCTGGCCAGCTTCGATCTCCATCGCTTCGCGCTGGGCTTTGGAGAGACGCCCACGCCGGTTCGCATTGAGATCCTGCTCAGTAAACCCAATGATGGCCTGCAAATCACGTAGCGAAGTCGCCATTCCAGTCATCCTGAACACAACATAGAACTTTTGTTCTATTTTAGCGCAAATGTATCGTAACCGCAATCTTCTAAAGGAGAATGGACAATGCCAATCAGTTTCGAGATCCCGGAGCCGATTCAACAGCAGAAACAGATGGTCAATTTTGTAGCCGAGTCAACCATGCGGACGGTGTCCCGGCAGCTTGACGAAAATGAGCATGAGTTGCCAAACGAATTCATCCAGACGATGTGGCCCATTATGCGTGACCAGCAAGCCGCCACCCTGAAGAAACAGCTGGAAAAAGCAGGCAATGGTGGCGATGACCAGGACAAGAAGAAATCGAATGGCAAACCGCGCACAACCTATCTGCGCCTGACCGAGATGGTAGAAGAACTGTCATGGGGCGATGTGGGTATCTATCTGTGTATTCCAAGCCCGCAGCTCGCTGGCAGCGCAATTGAAGCTGTCGGCACGCCAGAGCAGAAAGAGCGCTTCCTGCGACGCTTTGCCGAAGGCGACAAACCTGTCTGGGGAGCAATGGCGATGACCGAGCCAGGCGCCGGCTCAGACACCAGTGCGATCCAGACCACCGCCGTCCTCGATGAGGAAACGAACGAATGGATCCTCAATGGCGAGAAGATTTTCTGCACAAGCGGTCAGCTCGCCCTCGAGGAATCCAACGGTCTGGTGATCGTCTGGGCGACCGTGGACCGCAGTGCTGGCCGGGCTGGGATGAAGCCGTTTGTTGTCGAGGCCAATACCCCCGGGGTCAGCGTCACTAAATCCGAGATCAAGCACGGGATTCGCGCGAGCAACACCTCGTCGATCGTGTTCGATAATGCCCGGATACCCTATGACAACATCCTGGGTAGCCCCGAGGTCAAGCAAAAAGGCAGCGCCGGCTTCAAAGGCGCGATGGCGACCTTCGATGCTTCTCGTCCGCTGGTAGCCGCCAGTGCATTGGGGGTTGGGCGCGCTGCCCTGGGATTTGTCAAAGAGAAGCTCGCTGAGGCGGGCATCGAGATCCCGTATAATCTTCCCTACCACAAGCTAACGGCCATCCAACGCGATGTCCTGGAGATGGAGGCGCAGCTTAAAGCGGCCCGTCTGCTCACGCTGCGCGCCATCGCGATGCTGGATCGTGGGCAGCATAACAGCCTCGAAGCCAGCATGTGCAAGGTCAAAGCTGGCAAGTCGGTCACTGTTGTGACACAGAAAGCGGTCGAAATCCTTGGGCAGATGGGGTATAGTCGCGAGTGGTTGGTCGAAAAATGGATGCGTGATGGCAAGATCAATGATATCTACGAGGGGACCGGTCAGATCAACCTGTTGATCGTGGCCCGTCGTATCTTGAACTATAGTTCCAAAGACCTTCGCTAGCATAGGTGAACCCCGGCCTGTCCTCGGCAAATAGCCGCCGAGGGCAGGCCCAGGATTAAGCAGAGTTCCAGAGGAATCCAATGCGTACAATTGGCCTCATCGGTGGCATGAGCTGGGAATCATCGCTGGAATACTATCGTTTGATCAACACGATGGTTCAGGAGCGCATGGGCGGCTTCCATTCTGCCAAGCTCGTGATGGTCTCAGTCGATTTTGCTGAAGTTGAAGCCATGCAGATGAGCAATCGGTGGGACGATGCCACCGGTTTGCTGGTCACAGCCGCACAACAAACCAAGGCAGCCGGGGCTGACTTCGTGCTCCTCTGTACCAATACCATGCACAAGGTTGCCGGCGCCATCGAAGCAGCGCTCGCAATCCCTTTGCTACATATCGCGGACGCCGCTGCTGTAGCTGTCCAGGCACACCAATTCGATACCGTCGGCCTGCTGGGGACGCGGTTCACAATGGAAGAGGCATTCTATCGCCAACGCCTTGCCGACAAATACGGTCTGAGGGTCCTCATGCCCGATGCAAGCGATCGTGAAGTGGTTCACCAGATCATCTATGATGAATTGGTTAAGGGACGTATCGTGGACCACTCCCGCCAGCAATATCAGAACATTATCCAGAAGTTAAGTGCGCAGGGTGCACAGGGCGTTATTCTAGGATGCACTGAAATCGGCCTGCTCATCAAAGCCACCGATAGCCCGATTCCTGTCTTCGACACCACTATTCTACATGCATCGGCAGCCGTGACGTGGGCGCTTGATGGTATCCCAGATTAGTCTCCGTATAACGCATCAGATTAAGCCTTAACGAAGACTTGCCCCCAAGCAAAGACTGTGATATAGTGTGGATAATATTGCGCCGGAAAGCGTAAATGACTACCCCCACCTAGTTCACAGAGTTGTCTATCACCCAATAGCGATACCGTTCATTGGTTGTGTTTGCCTAAGCGCTGAGTCTGTTCGTTCCAAATTTCATAACCCTGAATGCTTGTGCGATTATTCTCCTACCAGGTGCAGCCTGCAACGGTAGAATCAGCGCTCCATGCACAGTTTCAGCGGGTTGAATTAACGAAGAATGCAATTGCAGCCCACCTCATCTCGTGTGTCGTGCAAGAACACACCGAAACCCAACCAGGCGACGTATCGGTTACACAACATTGACACAAACCGCCTTGACAGCGGCATGATGATACCCATTTAGTTATAGAGGAGGCCTTTGCGCCTATGGTCCCAGCAGATCTAAACATCGCTGAACTTGATCGGATGACCCTATCTGACTTACGCGGTATTGCCCGCGAAATCGACATTTCCGGCTATAGCCGCCTAAAAAAAGAGGAGCTTATCCTGCGCATATTACGCGACAAAGCAGAACGCCTGGGCCACGAGCTACGTGGCGGTGTCCTGGAGATCATCGAGGACGGGATCGGCTTCTTGAGGTCGAACACCTATCGGCCCAGCTCAGATGATATCTACGTCAGCCAGACGCAGATCCGGCGTTTCAACCTGCGGACAGGCGATATGGTAATCGGGCAGATCCGTCCACCCAAGGACTCAGAGAAGTACTACGGTCTGCTCCGCGTCGAAGCCGTCAACGGCATGGACCCCGAATCCATCAAGCATCGCCCCCAGTTTGAGACACTAACCCCCATCTTCCCGGATATGCGCTTCAACCTGGAAACCAGCCCGCACATCCTCTCCACACGGTTGCTGAATCTGACAGCCCCCATCGGGAAAGGGCAACGCGGGATGTTCGTCAGCCCTCCCAAGGCCGGTAAGACCACCGTCCTCAAAGATGTTGCCAACGCCATTAGCATGAACTATCCTGAAGTGCATCTCATGGTCGTACTCATCGGCGAGCGCCCCGAAGAAGTCACCGATATGGATCGCTCAGTCGATGCCGAGGTTATCAGCAGCACCTTCGATGACCTGGCCCAGAGCCATGTACGCGTTGCCGAAATGGCCCTGGAACGCGCCAAGCGCCTTGTTGAGAGTGGCCGGGATGTCGTCATTTTGCTGGACAGCATCACACGACTAGCACGTGCATATAACCTGGTTGTTCCACCCAGCGGCCGCACTTTAACAGGTGGCCTGGACCCCTCGGCCCTGTACCCACCGAAGCGCTTTTTCGGCGCAGCCCGTAATGTTGAAGACGGTGGCAGCCTGACAATCGTTGCAACCTGCCTGGTCAAAACAGGAAGCCGGATGGACGACGTCATCTATGAGGAGTTCAAAGGGACAGGCAATATGGAGCTACATCTCTCTCGTGAGCTCCAGGAACGCCGCATCTTCCCTGCCTTCGACGTTAAACAATCATCGACACGTAAAGAAGAACTGCTGCTGGGGCCGGATATCACTCAACGCGTCTGGACACTACGGCGTATGTTTGACCTCATGGTCAAGGAAAACGACGACGATCTTGTCGAGCCAACGGAACGGCTGTTGCAGCAGCTGCGCCGTACGGAGAGAAATGAGGAGTTTCTCGAAAGCCTGATCGCTCGGGCCTAATACGCCCCGCTACGGAAGAGTACCCGAGGAGCCGTCTGTAGCAGGATTTGCAGATCTAACGCCAGAGACCAGTTCTCAATATAGTAAATATCCATCAAGCACATTTCGTCAAAGGGAATATCGCTGCGACCGCTTACTTGCCACAAACCTGTCATGCCAGGCCGTACTTTTAGCCGCTGGTAATGCCAGGGTTCGTAGAGTTCAACTTCGCGTCGCACCTGTGGCCGCGGCCCCACCAGGCTCATATCCCCCTTCACAACATTGATCAGATTGGGCAGTTCGTCGAGGCTGGTCCGCCGCAGGAACTTCCCAACCCGCGTCACGCGCGGATCATTGGCGAGTTTCGGACGGCGAAGGTCTTCCTGAGTATCTTTGAGCACCTGGTCCCACATCGATTCCGCGTCTTTGACCATCGAGCGGAATTTGTAGATTTTGAAGGCCTTGCCATTCAGACCGATACGCTCTTGCCCAAAGAAAATCGGGCCACGCGAATCGAGACGAATCGCTATCGCAATAACAACGAACAACACCAGCGACAGTGGCAAGCTCAGGATCATCAACAACAAATCCAGGGCACGCTTCATAAGACGATTCGCTGGGTGGAATTCCAGTTCGCGATGCAAGCCCAACATCGGCACGCCACCCAGCATCTCAATCTGAACCTGCGACAGGTTCAACTGAAATAGATCAGGTATTGTACGGACCGCAACCTGGCGGCTCTCACAGGTCTTGACGATACTAACGATCTGGCGATGCTGTTCCCAGGGCAATGTGACGATTACCAGGTCAACGGAGTACTCGTCCAGCACATTATGTAGATTAGCAACCCGGCCTAATGCCTGCACACGCCCCAGATCCGTTGTGCCCAGCGTGGGATCATCGTCAAGGAACCCAATTGGCCTATAGCCAAGATCCGGCCGTGACACCAACGTGCGCAACACATGCCGGCCCAGATGATCCCCCCCAATAATCAGTACGCGCTCCACACCGATCCCAAGACGCTGAAAATGATGCTTCAGGCTGCGCATCGCAAGCCGCCACATGCCCAAAACCAGAATAGTCAATACAACAGCTTGAACGATCAGAAGACGCGAGAAAACCAGCGGCCGCAGCAGGAAGCTCAACGCCATAATGATCACACCGGCATTGGTCGCCGCATTGCCAATCGAAAAGAGCTCATTCGCCCATGTGCGCCCGCGCCGTTCCTGATACAGCGCAGCATTCTGGTTCGCCAGTAGGATCCACAGCATAAAAATAAATGCATAGGCAATATAGGGTTGAAATGGCGCTGTATTGGACTCATCAACTGGCTGAAAAAGCTGAATGTTATAGCGGAGATAGTAGGAAAGGAAGAAGCTTCCCCAGATCAACACGGCATCGGTAGCGAGTAAACGCCAACCATGTTGCCAGTTGAGCAAGCGAATAGCCCATCCTGGCCGACGGATCTCACGAGTCTGGGCGACTTCAGATTGTATCGTCGTCATGAAAGTGCTCGATAGTAGCTTTCCACAGTCCGGCGCGCAACCCGTTGCCACGTAAACTCAGCGGCCCATGTCCTTGAGCGCGCCGCCATCCGCGTTCGTTCGTCCGGGCTAGAGATGAGTCGGTCCATAGCCTCGTGCCAGGCAGCTTCATCACTAGATGGCAAGAGGATCCCGGCGTCACCAGTTGCCTCAGGTAGGGACGAACTGTTCGATGCCAGCACCGGCTTGCCACAGGCCATCGCTTCGAGGATCGGGATACCAAAGCCTTCATACAATGTTGGATAGACCAGTGCTTCAGCAGCGTTGTACCATAATACAAGTTCCTCAGCTGGGACGTAACCCGGGGTATGCACGGTTTCTCCCAGATTATGCCGGCTGATGGTAGCAAATATCTCGTCAAACATCCAGCCTTTACCCCCGGCTAAGATGAGATGCACTGCCTGGCGCACTGACTCGGGTAGGCTGGCGTAGGCCCGCAACAGCATCGGCAGGTTCTTGCGGGGTTCCAGTGTCCCCAGAAACAACAAGAAACGCTCTGGTAAGCCCTTTGTCTGACGGAATGCAGCGACCTCGGCTTCGGGTAGCGGCTTGAAATCAGCGGTAACTCCCACGGAAGACACGTCGATTTTGTCGGCGGGGATTCCCCAGAAATCGGTCAAATCACGTGCCGTGCTCTCAGATATGGCGATAATCCGGGTTGCCCGCTGGCAGCTATTGCGGGTGAACATCTGCAGGTAACGGCGCCGCAATGGCGAGAGTACTTCAGGGTAGCGGATAAAACTCAGGTCATAGACCGTCACTACCGACGGACAGCGCAGGCCGCGCGGGCTGACGAAGGCCATTGCATGGTAGAGCGAGGGGCGAAGACGCTGCAAAGCCAGTGGCTGAGCCCCTTGTTCCCACAGAACACGCCGCCAAGGCCGCTGCGTGTTAGGGCCCACCCGAGTCGCCATCCGCGGCAAGGCTGGCTCAAGCTGGTGATTCATCAGCACGGTGTAGCGCAGATCAGGATCTACGCCGGGCAAATGCGACACCACCTCGTAGATATAGCGATGGATCCCAGCCCGCCGGTAGCCGTTTCCTGGCGCCAGCAGGTGTGCATTGATGGCAATGTGTTGCATGCATCCTATCCTACTTCATGGGCTGTCATTGTACACACGGAATGAGACCGTAATGGTATCACCTTCACGCCGGTCTATCCGCAAGACGGCGCGCCGCCCTTCAGCCGTTATCACCCCTAGCAACACCCCGCGCTGCAACTGATCCGCGCCGATAGCTGTCTGGTTCAAAGCTGCAGGGTCGATCCTATCATAGAAAATCGTATCGAAGGTAGCATTGGTAATCACCCCCAGCCGCGCTCCATTCACCGCTTCCAGAGCAGCGCCAGTCCACCCAATATCGTTGGTACCACCGGCCATGTCAATCTGAAGACCAACAGGCAGCGTCAACGACTGCACCTGGGCCAGCAGCGGGAAATCAACGCGATACGATAGGGGATACAGGTTATTGCCTTCGTTTGATTCAGGGACGCTATTGCCTGAATCCACGATGACCGTTACGGTGAATGCACCTGTACCATTTACCAGGGGAGAAAGATTGACCACTGTTGAACCACCGGCAACAACCTCATTGACCACTGCGCTGGTGGGTATATTCCCGGGCTGGAACGTCGCCGCAACCAGAAAGCCACCGGCACCCACAGTCCCCTGATTGCGCACCGTTACCTGAGCGGTAAAGGGTTGACCAGGCACGAGCTGGGCCGGCACCAGCACGACATTCTCAATGTACAGATCGACAGGGCTGGAGGGCTCGGAAGTTAATCCCGGGGGCAACACCACTGCTGAGGTCGCATCGGGTTGGATAATGGGCAGAGAGACAACCATGCCGCCCGGATCAAAAACCTCGACCACGCTCGCCGCCACCCAGGCCGTTTGGCCGCGATACTGGATCGCCCACCAGGTGAAGTCCTGATTGGAGCCGATAACAGATAGCCGGTCGCCTTGATTGAGTTCGCCGATCTTCTCGAAATCAGTTCCCGGTCCACTACGCACATTCACAATAGGCCGATTCACCACAATCTGGACACGATCCGGCGTTGCTGACGGGGTGAACGTCTCGGTCGGTATGGCAGATGGCGATGGGGTAAACGTCAGGGTCCCAATCATCCCGACAATCCGGGGCTCGGACGCAGTTTGTAATTCGCTATCCGGCAGTTGCACATCATTGGCATAGCGGGCAAGTAGGCGCGGGCCGCCCAGATCAGTGATCTCGTAAACGCTGACATGGCGGGCGAAATCCCCATTGCCATATTGTAGAGGCTCCAACCGCCCCTGAACAGCCACGACAGTCGGCGTCTGGAGTAGCCCTTCATAGAGTTCTGGCATCTGGGGGCCACTCTCTTCTATCTGGCGGCGCAGAATCCAGAGCGCGTCGTAAGCTGCCGCTTCAGCGCCGCCGGGAATCGCATTGAATGCCGTTACATAATCCAACAAGAACAGCCGGCTAATGTCTCCCGGTGTGGTATAAGCCCAGGCAGTTACCCCCACAACCCCTTCAGCCAGTCGCAGAGGGACCTGCTCATTCTGAATACCTTCCAGCACATCGCGGTAGACGACTTCGCCACGATAATTCGCAGTACGCAGTATTTGCAACAGCTGGGCTGCATCCTGTGGGGGGCCCCACATCACAACAGCTTCAGAACCAGATTGCAGGATCTCGGCTGCATCAGCCTCTAGCGTACTTGTGTCAAGCCGTTGGATCTTGACCGTCGGTGTCAGCCCATCCTCACGCAAGGTCTGCTCAAAGATCAGCAGGGCCTCAGTCGATTCGACATCCGTCTGGATAATCGCAATACGAGTATAGCCCTGTTGATCAACCAGAAAATCCGCAATTGCCCGGCTATAATAGCGCTCAGCCGCGCGCATGCGCATAATATTGTTGGTAACATCTACATCTGTCAGGGTATCCGAGCTCGCCAGCGTCAAGACCGGTACGCCTGCCCGGGCCAACGGCTCTAGATTTGGCAACGCGAAACGATTATCGACCGGACCGATAATCGCGATAACGTCCTGAGCATTGAGATCCCGCAACGCCTCAGGAATATCTTCAGCGACGACTGGAGGCCGGCGGGGATAGACCATCTCAAGCCGGTAGCGCGTGCCGTCAGGTCCGGTTATCCCGCCGGTAGCGTTAATCTGAGACACCGCTAGCCGCACGCCAAAGTCACCGGGCGCGCCCTGCCCTTCCAAAAAGCCGATTCGTAACGGCACGACCGTCTGTGAGGCAGGTTCGGCCGCTGTGGAGAGTACCAGCGTCGCCAGAACTAGCATTACAATTGTCACGAGGGATATACCCAAGATCAATCGTTGCCGCTTGAACATCTAGTCATCCCTTTATCTATTTAGATCCGGGTACATATCGCGAATGCGAGACGCCTACCGTTGCTTGCTGTGATCATACCAGAACTCAACCCACGCTTCCCAGAGCCACTCATGCGGCGTCCAGTCGCCATTGAAGACCCGGCACCTATTCAGGTATGATTGCGAGATGTACCATGCGTCACACCGGGCCTGACCTACAATAGTCGCAATCCTAGCGACAGATCAAATGGAGAGAACATCCATGCCCCATAATCGCCTCGTCCATTCTGGCATTTTCGTCATGATTCTCATGGTCGTGATTTTTCCATTTTATAGCATACCTGCTATCGCACAGGACGGCACCCCAGAACCGGAGGACCCCAATTTACCGTTGCGGGTTTGGTGGCCAGATGCTCTTTATCCTGAAGGCAACCGCGATACAATTGATGGCATATTTGCGGAGTTCAGCTCAATCTACAATCTAGATCTGCGCTACTATGTGCATACCGTCGGCAATGATGTCCCCCGCCTGCAGCTCACCCACGACATTGCACCAGACGCCACGCCGGACTTGATGTTGATGCGCCGTGAGGACATGGTCCGCGCGGCAAGAGACAATCTGATCGTCCCAGTAGATGGCTGGGTACCGGCTTCAACAATCGCCGGTGCCTCTGAAAACCTGCTAGCGCTGGGTGAAGTAGATGAGGTCCTCTATGGCGTTCCATATATGCTGGATCTGCACCATATGCTCTACAACACAAGTGTATTCGATACCCCCCCTGACTCTTTCGAAGCTGTCAGTGGCGCCGAGGGCTTGCTAACTTTCCCCGGCCAACCACGTACTGGCGAAACCGTGAGCGATCTGGTACTGGTTAGTTATCTGGCCAGTGGTGGCGAATTTGTTGGCCCAGAGGGCGAGCCTGTTCTCGACGAGCCAGCTTTACGTACGGTCCTCGAGTTTTTCGCCACCACCGTCACCAATGAGGTCATCAGCACCGACCTGCTGGCTTACGCTGCTCCTGCCAATTACTGGGACCAGATCATTGCTGCTGAGACTGATATCGCATTGGTCAACTCAAGCCTATACCTGAGCCAGCGAGATGATGTCCCGCCGGAATTCGATATCGTAACGCTACCAAGCCCAGATGGCACGCCCACAACGCTCGCCGATGCCTGGTTCTGGGTACTCACCACCACTGATCCTCAACGACAGGAGGAAGCCCAACGCTTTCTGCTATGGGTCATGGAGACCGACCGCCTGGCCGATATGTCGATGATGCTGGATACTATTCCCAGCCAGCAACGCGCGCTCCGGGTCCTGGATGATCCCTACATCGACGAGATGAGTAACTTACTCCCGGTGGCACTATATGTTGAGGGACGCAATAATGCCGCAGCAGCGGCGCTCCAGCAAGCGTTTGAAGCCGTTCTAAACGGTACACCGCCGGACGAGGCTACCGCCGCTGCTCTAGAGCGCGTATCTCCGTAACCTCAACAGCAGAGCTTAGGGCACAACACTATCGCCACGGGCTCTGTGTGGCCAAGCTGAAGCCAGCAGACCTACTTCTTTGTCGCCGCTTCCATCAACGACTGGATGCGCGCAACCATCTCGGCCGGATTTGGATGTAGGCCATCCAACAGCAGCGCGTTCTCATAAATCTGCTCGATAGAAAGATCAAGGAGCTCGGCGGGAGCATTTTCTGCCAGCAACCCCACCAGATTGCTTATCAAACGGTGCTGTGGGTTGATCTCCAGGATCTTTTTGGGCACCTCGTACTCACGGTCCATCATCTGGTAGACACGTTGCGTATGCCGGTCGATGGTACCTTCAGGCGAGACCAAACGTGCGGGGCTGGTGCTGCCCGTCAGCACTTTACTGATTCGAACCGATTGCACGCGTTCCCCCAGGGTGTTGGTAAAGCGCTCGCGCAGGGTCTCGAGGTCCGCCTCCTCAACAGCGACGTCGGCCTCTTCCACAGTCTGCGCATCATCCTGTAGCTCGCCAATCTCAGACAGATCGAGTTTCTCATCGTCCACGTTTTGGAGTTTGTGGCCGTTGTATTCGAATAACGAGTTAATGAGGAAGCTATCCACCGTCTGGGTCAGGTAGAGCACCTCGATCCCCCTCGCGCGGAATGGTTCCAGATGGGGGCTACGGGACACCACAGACTGGCTATCACCCAGGACATAGTATATGTTCTCCTGGCCATTAACTTCCTGCATACGCTGGACATAGTCATCCAGGGACGTGAGTTCATCTTCACTCTTTGTCGTATAGAAACGCAGCAAAGTTGTCAGGCGCTCGCGATTGTCAAAGTCGGTAATCATGCCCTGTTTGATATAAGGGCCAAATTCCTCCCAGAATGCCACGTATTTCTCTGGGGTGTTCTGGGAGAGTTCTTTCAGACTACGCAATACGCGGCCGGTTATCGCTTTGCGCATATTGGCCATCACACGATTGGCCTGTACCGTCTCGCGCGAGACGTTTAGCGGCAAGTCCTCCGAATCGACAGCACCCTGGATAAAATTGAGATACTCGGGCAGCAAATCCGTGCAGTAGTCCTGTATGAGCACCTTCCGCGCATAGAGCTGCAGGCCCGGTTCACGGCGAGGGCTGAAGATGGCTGGTTCGCGACTGGGGGGAATGAACAGTAGAGCATAATACTGCACCGGCACGTCAGCAGTAGAGTGAATATGGAACAACGGTTCATTAAAGTCGAGTGTCAGTGACTTGTAGAAGTCAATGTACTCACTGTCTTCGATCTCGCTGCTGGAACGCCGCCATAGCGCCTGTTGGGCATTCGCCGGGTTTTCATCCTCACCCACATAGATCGGGAACGCCACATAGTTGGAATGGGCCTTGATAATGTTCTGCAGGCGATGGGTTTCCAGAAATTCGTGGGCATCTTCCTTTAGATAAAGCACCACAGCGGTCCCGCGGTGGCTTCGATCGCTAGCTTGCACCTCGAAGGTCTCTTCCCCTTCTGATATCCACATCACCGCCTCAGCAGCAGGGTGGTACGACAACGAATGGACCTCAACCCGATCGGCAACCATGAAAATACTATAGAAACCAACCCCGAATTGGCCAATAATGTCGGTGACAACATTCTGGCCATTGGCTTGTTCCAGAAATGATTTGACGCCACTCTGCGAGATCGTTCCCAGGTTCTCGATCAACTCCTCGCGCGTCATTCCGACCCCAGTATCCTCAATCGTCAATGTCCCGGCCTCCGCGTCTGGGCGGATCCGAATGGCCAAGGGCGCATCCAGGTCGCGAACATCACGATTGGTCAGCATCTCGTACTGGATACGGTTGAGTGCGTCGGAGCTATTGGAAATAAGCTCGCGCAGGAAGATCTCGCGATCTTTATATAGCGAGTGGACCAGCGTATGGAGTAGCTGGCGTATCTCCGCCTGAAACGTATATTCAGTCATCATTCTACCCTCAATTGTCACATACCTGAATTCAGGTAGAGTATGACGCAACTTTGCAAGAATCACGTAGGAAAGATGTTAACGTTGTAGCAATGAGGAAACCGCAACATAGCGCCATAAGACAGCAATTATCCCCATGATCCCCAGGCCCAGCAGCACCATTCCAAACGCTAGCCAGAGCGACGAATCGTCCGAGGAAGATGACGGGGGCATCACCGCTGCACCTACATCCTGGGGGGATGCTACCCAGCCATCCGGTGCCCCCAGCGTATACCAGATTGGACCAGAGGTCCGCGCCCCAGTCTCATCGAGGACGACAATCTGCCATTTCAGGTCATGGGCAGATTTCATGTCCAGTGGCCAGAATTTCTGATGTGTGATACCAACCAGTTCGTCTTCTATCCACACCTCGTAGCGCAGATCGAGGCAATCTGGCGCGTCCACATCCCATTCAAGCCGCTCCAGAGAGCTACCAGTCACGCTCTGGGATGCATGGCGATACGGTACCGGGGGGTGATCGGGGTCCCCATCGGGATTAAGGCGAAACAGAACTGCACGATCATTGACCAGAGCAATTAGACGGTGTGCATCCAGGAAATGAACATCCGAAACCGGACTATCCGTCCAGATAGCAAAAGCCTCAGTATGGGCAGGATCGGCGCGCCATGCCGCTAGATCGATCACACGCAAGCCGCAGGCACCTGTGGCCACCGCGATCCAGTCACCTTCGGGATCGACAGCAGTCGCCATGGCCGCATGATTTCCGGCGTGCGCTGCGATGCCTAGCGACTCAACATCGTCACCCTGGATCCACCATAGGCCCCCCTCTCCCGCACTGACCAGCAGCTCACCGGAAGGCATAACCTGGATATCAGTCACCGGCCCGCCCAGATTAGAGGCAAAAGTAGCAGCCGGTTGTGACAAATCGTTTGGGATGCGCCACACCTCCCCCCTTCGGGTCCCAATCAGCAGTGTTCCTCTGTAGGCAATCAACAGCGTTGGAGCCGATTCCGGTGGCAAGATACGTTCCATTCCAACCGGCTGCATCGTCTCAATTGCGACCGTAATCAAGCGGCCATCAGGAGTCAGAAGCCAGACGGTCTCCTGATCCGCGGCCACCGAAACACCATACAGCGAAGCGTTTCCCTCAGTGACATTGCCGTGTGGATCGAGGTGATAGAGCCGGTAATCACTGCCAAGGAGAATGGTACCTTCCCCAATGCCGACGCCCGCGATCGGAGCACGATCACCCAAGAGGACTGGCCCGGCCTGACCAACGTGCCATTGATACCAACCGTCACCAGCTAGGCCTATGCTTCCGTCAGCCAGAGGTAACATCCATCGAATCTGCTGCGCAGGTCGATAGTGTCCCACGATCATCGGTTCGCTCTGCGCCTGATCCGCACTCAGGAGCGGAAAGCGCATATGGAGCATTCCTTCATTGGGAGAGACCAGCAGCAAATCGTCACCTTCGACTGCAATGCGATGCACCGCAAACGGCACCGGGATAGCACGTTGTTCCTTTGGTAGCGTGGGATCGCTTACGTCCAGCAATATCAACTCGCCCGTCTCAGTGGCTAACATAAGCTGGCCGAGGGCGGCATACGCGTCCTGAAAACTTCCCGGGTTAACATAAGCGGCTGAGAACGACAATCGATGGCCATCTGTCGTGAAAGCACTGATTTTGCCGGGTTCACCCACGAGCACCAAATCCAGCGAGGTAGCGGTAAGGGCGTTGCTCTGGGTAGGGAACGTATCCACCTGCCGAACCGATCGATTGTCAATGTGGAGTAGACGAAGCTGACCAGAATCAAGCACTGTCCAGCGGCTATCGTCCAGATAGTCGACATGAGTGATGCCGGGGGTATTAAGATCATGAGCAGGATGAATGGCCACCGGGAGGGGCTCGGTCGGATGATACCCTAACGCGAAAACCTGTAGCCCCGCTCTCCCTGATGCTACCGCCAAATATCCGCCTATTTCGTCGACCGAAAGCCTGCCTGGCTGACCTGGCAAAG
Source organism: Chloroflexota bacterium (assembly GCA_010092845.1). Lineage (GTDB taxonomy): Bacteria > Chloroflexota > Anaerolineae > Aggregatilineales > J027 > J027. The sequence continues at coordinate 7,012 of JAADYW010000064.1, read as the reverse complement.
GCAAATCGCTGTACACATTTGGCGTACTGGTATATGAGGGCCCAAAGCCCAGGGTAACCAGGCGCCCATCGCCCAATAGCACATACAGGACTGTTGGATAGACCGGGTGAGCAATAGCATCCCGGACAGGTCCCGCGAAAGGAACCGTGGCCAGGATGTTCCCACTTGCGACATCCAGAACGGCCAAGCCACCGTTCCCCAAGGCCAACAATGCCAACCCGTCACCAATGAAACGTATACGACGTGCCGGCTCCCAGAGCGGCACAAAGCCGACTACATCCCAGGCCGGAAAGCGGGTCGCATCGTATATCCGTATTCCCTGGAGCTCAGCAACAAGCAGATACTGACCATCTGGTGAAATCGCCACTGTATTTGCCGGCAACACGACACGTGCATTCTCGTACTTAAGCTCGCCTGTGCTCCGATCGATGGTGTAGAGCTTGAGACCGTTGTCTCCATCCGCAATCGCAAGGTGCTTACCCCACCTAGCGAAATCTTGCGGTGTCTGGGCCGGGCTATACACACCCGCCAGGCGCAGCCCCTGCTGTCCACTGGCATCAACACTGTAAAGTTGCTGCTCAGCGCTCACAAAGACCCACTGGTCAAAGCTCGCAATTGTCGTGCTTCCACCAATCTCGGAAAGAACGCCCTGCACCTGATGCTGCTCGCCGGGCACAACGAGCCGCAACCCTGTTGAGCGATCGGGTACAGCCAGCAGGCCTCGGCTGGTGAAGACGGTTTGATGGACCTCGCTTGGCGTTGCTACGGTTCCTAGGGAACGCAGATCGCCCTCGGATTGAATAGCAAACAACCGTACGCCATGCTCACGGCTGGAAACTGCCAGCATGTTTTGCCAGAGGTCAATGCGCTCTCCCCCGCCCCGTATTGCTGCACGAATTGAGCCGGCCGGCCGGCTCACCACAACTAGATGACTGGCGGTCACAGCATACAAGGCCTGTTCTGTCTGCTTGAGATCAAGCACAGGACCATAGCGCAGCGTCAAGCGCTGGGTAGCCTGATAGGCCGACGTGCCAAGCAGGGGCACGCGGACGATCGATTCCCCCTCAGCCAGCACGGCGTCAACACCGTCAATCTCAACTGCGCGGATGGGGCCTCCCAGCTCCGTCAAATATTGCAGACGCGGAGGTGAAGCCTGCTGAGCCTGGGTGGGGCGCTGTGTGCTTTCGCCGGATACCATAAACAGCACGAGCAGCGCTATTATCAACCGATAGCAGACGTCCCGCCACATTGTCGGTGCTCCCCGCTAGAACAGCGTTTCACCGTTATTGTATCGAGAATCCCTGTCGCCGGACAAATGGGGTGGGGGCCCTCCGAGCTACTATCTGTCCGACGCCTAGCGAAAAATTTGTGAAATTCCTGAAGGGTTGTTTTGTGGCACCGTTGACCATGCTATAATAAGCATGCGTTAACACTCTGGGGCGCAGAAGTCTGTATTTCGCATCATGAGGACAATGTAGTGGAATTGCATCCACCTACTGAATTCCTTGCCTGGCAATCCGTAGGCAAGAATGCTTATAGCATGAGTGTAGTGAGTTGACATAGTTTCCCGCACTACCGAGATGCGCTCCTTGCTGACATTATCATCTGATATGGTTCTAGATGGTCTAAAGCGAAAGATGATCTGATGCACCAACTTCCTGAACTGAGGGGACAGGTCCTGGGAAACAAGTATCACCTCGTCGCCAAAGCTGGTGATGGAGGAATGGGGGCAGTCTATCGCGCCTATCAGACCAACCTCAGGCGTGAGGTCGCTGTGAAGATCCTACCCACGGCGATGGCGGCTGAGCCAGGCTATCGGGATCGCTTCACGTGCGAAGCCGAGACCGCTGCATCTTTAGAACACCTGCACATTGTTCCCGTCTATGACTATGGCACTGAGCGCGGGCTGAGCTATGTCGTGATGCGGCTACTCCAAGGTGGCTCGCTATTGGACCGCTTGCACGCCCGAGCCTACACCCTGAACCCATTGCCCTCCTTGGGTGAGATCAGTAGTCTATTGCGCGCGGTTGCCAATGCGCTGGACTATGCCCACCAACGTGGTGTGATCCACTGTGACATTAAGCCAGCCAACATCATGTTTGACAACCAGGGGCACGCCGTCCTGGTAGATTTCGGCATCGCCCGACTTGTTTATGACACCCAGGGCACGAGCCAGAAAATCACCGGTACCCCAGTATATATGGCGCCTGAACAGTGGAACGCAGAACAACCAAAGCCCGCGACAGATCAATACTCCCTGGGCCTTATTGTATATGAGCTGCTGGCGGGTCGGGTTCCATTTGAGGCACCGACGCCGCACCGTTTGATGTACAAGCATCTTGAAGAGCCACCACCTCCCTTGATCAGCAACAACAATCGGGACTTTCCCCCAGCACTGGATGAGATCATCAATCGGGTGTTGGCCAAAGAGCCAGACGAGCGTTTCGAGAGCTGTACAGCCTTTGCCCGAGCTTTCGAAAGCGCCATCATAGACTGCCCAGGGCCATCAACTGCTTTTTACACTTTCATCCTGGGAACGGAACTGCCCACAACAGAAATACCCATCAAGGTCCTGGCGGCGGGCATGGTGGATCAGCCTGCTTCAGTGCCTCCTTCAACCCCACCGCCGACCGTGACCGTGACCCGCAAGCCACGGGATACCAGACCCCTTGTTTGGAGCGGCGTGGTGATCCTGCTGGTGGTGCCCATGATTCTAGGGATGCTCTACCTGTCCGGGGGTGAAGAGGATAATCACCCAAACTCTGTAGCGGTCCATGGCAACAACGCGAATCTGCTATCGCCGGCGAACGAGCAGGGTGATTCTGATGATGCGCTAGACGAGTCTGATGCACAGGTCGAGGTGACAGGCTCGCAGACCATACCTTCACCTAACGTTGCAGGGCCAGAAACAGAGACACAGATAGCCAGTGGCACTACGGAAACGCCCCCGCCATCCAGCACACTCCCCCCACCAAGCGACTCACCAACTGCGATGCCCAGCAATACGGCAACCGTCCTATCCACAGCAACAGAAAGCGCGGCTACGATACTGACGGGGACTGCCACACCGGAAGCACCGCTTCTTATCCTCACTGACTATGTGACCAACGACATGCACCACAATTGTGCAGCCTGTAGAATCACGCCCGGAGATATGGGTGAATACAGCAATCCCGCCTATGGTGAGGTAATCATCGACAGTATGCCGTATAGCGGTGCCAAGGAATTCTGTGAGGCAACAGGCGGACGCCTACCAACTGCGGCTGAAGTCATCGCAATCGATGGCCACCGAATGCGCCCGGAATGGGTCTCGGATGTACATCAGTCAGAAGGGAACCCTGTGTTGGAGACAGATGGCAGTTTGAGTTATCGCGGCAACACTGCTTCAGAGATCGAGGGAATTGGATTTCGATGTATCCAGGAACGCTGAGGAGTTCTCGTATGATGAAGACAAGCAGTGGGATCATTGTGTTAGCGCTGGTCATCTCACTGATTCTGATCCCCACCGCCAGCTATGCGCAAAACGCGGCTAACGAGAGATTCACGTATCTCTGTGTCGAAAACGTATTTTCGCAAGAGGTGGAGCTTATCGGCTTCACAAACACAGAAGTGGTTGGATTTGTCTTTCCGCAAGACGTGCGTGTGACCCTCTATAGTGCCGAACCTGGCGTGGTCGCTCAATTGCAGAATATCGAACCCAATGCCCACAATGGTAGCTACCGCCGGGCGGGGGTTGTAGCGAACGCCTATACGATCGAGGGCGTTGCTCAAGACGAACTGTGTTCAAGCACATTCACTGAGCTGCGCGATCGCGTTGCCACCGTACCCATTATTATGACGACTAACCAGGCTTTGTTCGTGAGTACTACCGGCGAAGCCGTCTTAGGCGAAGCGATTTTAGGTGCGCTGGGCGTTTTCATACCGGAACAATACCAGCTCGGGGGATTGAGCAGCTTTCAGATGCTCCAGCTCGATCAGGCACCCATCCAGGTTACGCTCTCGTCAGGCAAAACAAATGATCTGTCCCTGATGCTGATCTCCAATAAGCAATTCCTCCTAGAAGCGGCCTTTACCCGCGATACCATGGACGACGCCATTGCGGTGTCAATCACGCCGGTGAGTTCTTTCCTCAAGCTCATCGAACGGGAGGACGAGGCACTGGACCTGTATAACATCATGCGCGTCGAGAATATGCGCATTTACCCTCAATGGGGCATCTATACCCGCTACTACGGGGGCGGCATGATGCAGATTTCCCTGGGAGGTTCAGAATACGTACGCGACCCAGCTTTTGAGCCCGGACAACGCGTTGCGCCCATGACTATTCCTGGAATACAGGTGAAAGTTTATTTTGAAGACGATCCCTTCTCACCTATTGGCACTCATAATGGCGAGATTGTCGTCGATGATGTCACACCTGAGGGCAGGCTTATTGTCAATGTCCCCGCGCACGGAAGGGTCATCCTGGAAGGCTGGTTCGTAGAAATCCAGTCTCCTGAGGAATAGAAACGCAGTTCCAGCCCACAGCTCTGCATCTGGAAAACAGGCAGGTGCACTCGCGAGTGCACCTGCCTGTTATTGTCCGCCACTCGGAACTGGCCTATTTGTACTGGCTACGGTAATCTACACCTAACAAAGATCACTACTCGAAATAGCCCCAGAGGATAACAATCCGTGGCACATACGCTCTACACCGACCAGTTACGTGAGTGGTTTTTCCTGGTGCCTGATGAGGCCGAGCTGTTACCAGGTGACGCTGATATATACTCAGTTTGGGGGCAGCGGTACTGGGTTGATCCAGAATTCATCCTGCAATTCCAGGTCGATCCTGCGGATGTGAAGGCCTGGCGCGCTGGCCAGATCGCTGCCGTTATGGATGAGCTTCAAGCCGAGGCCAGCCAGCAGCTCGAAACCATGCTGGATCGCCTCCAGAATGGGATTGTGGACTGGTGGCAGACGGAGGGCAAAGGGCAGCTCGGTGAACAACTCTATGATTGGTCCGCGCGCCTGAACGCTGATGCGAAAGCCACGCGCATATTCCTGTCTTCCGGCGGTGGGGCGCGGCTGAGGGCAGTGTTTGCTGCGCTGACAGACCAGTCACCAGCAGCCATTGAGGACGATCCGGAAGCGAGCAAACGCGGCTGGCAAATCCTGAATGAACGCATGGTTGCCCTTAAATCTGCACTGCAGTCTGGCGATGAAGGCCAGATTCGATGGGCCAGCGAGACCATCAATCAAATGATCGATGTCTTTGCGGATCATGAAATCCCCGTTCCGCGCAGCCTGAGCAACCTGGGAAGCATACTTGAAGAAGCCCTGACCGGCGACCCGGAACACATCAAGCAGGCCATGCAGGACTCCGCCACCAGGTTTTTGACTCGTTTCAGTATGTATCTGAAGCGCAACATGCGGACGAGTCTGCTGGCACAAACGGCTGAAAAACGTAAGCCTACATCTTTCTCCGCTACAGAGGCAGGCGTTTCGCCATCAAATCAGCGGGATGTTGTCATCCGCTTTGCTATGCCCAAGCCAGCGCAGCCAGTACGGGATTGGGTTCTGGTCTGGAAACGCGGTCAATCTGAGCCGGTAGCCAGGATCCCCCTGGCCATGGATCTGTTCGCCATTGGACGTTCTAGTCGCAATGATGTGTCTTTGAACAGCATCAAAGTTGCCAGCCAGCATCTAACGCTCAAGTTGACCGCCGAGGGATATCAGGTTGCGGTGGAACCGAGTGGCACAGGGACCCTTTTCAACGACCAGCAAGCATCTCCTGGAGAGTTGCATCTGTTGCAGGACGGGGACCGCGTCACAATTGGGGATTTCACCCTCGAATATCGGGATACACAGGCGAGTCAGGGCTAGTACTCCGATTGCAGCGCACTATGGGCATATCCGGTCTGGATACGCCCATTTCATCCACCATCCAGCAGCTACCACCTAGGCCAGAAGTGCTTTACGACGCTTCTCTTCCTTCATGCGCTGCTCGTTATTGAGGATGCGTTTGCGCAGGCGAAGACTTTTCGGCGTGACCTCAAGCAGTTCGTCATCGGCCAGAAACTCGATACAGTCATCCAGGCTCATATCCCGTGGCGGCGTCAGGCCGTCAACCGTCTCCTTGGGCTTACCGCGATGGTTGGTGACGTGTTTCGCTTTGGCGACATTAACCGCCAGGTCCTCGGGGCGGATATGCTCGCCCACTACCATACCTTCGTAAACATCGACCCCGGGACCGATGAAGAAAGCACCTCGTTGCTGGCCGCTAAGCAGTGCATAGGAGGTTGATGTTCCGTTTTCCCAGGCAACCAGGCTCCCAAAGCGGCGACCTGGCACCTCACCCGAGAGCGGTGCATAGCTATGGAAGATGCTATGAATCTGCCCCAGGCCCCCCGTCGCACGCATGAAGTTAGACTGGAAGCCGATTAGTAGCCGTGTTGGCACCAGATAGCGCATGAACGTTGTGGCGTTCTCGCTGTACATATCCAGCATTTCGCCACGGCGCTCACCTAGGAGCTCGACCACGGTGCCCACTGCGTTGTCGGCAACTTCAATATAGACTTCCTCAATCGGCTCCAACAAACCACCAGTGGTTGGATCCTCTTTGAAGATCACCTCTGGTTTACTGACCTCGAACTCGTAGCCTTCGCGGCGCATGGTCTCGATCAGAATACCCAGATGTAGCTCACCGCGGCCGCTGACAATGAATCGGTCCGGCGAATTACCATCTTCCACACGCAGGGCGACGTTGCGGCGTGTCTCGTCAACGAGGCGCTGGCGCAGACGACGCGATGTCCCCCAGCCCGTTTTGCCTTCCCGGCCGGCAAAGGGTGAAGTGTTGACACCAAAGGTCATACGTACAGTTGGCTCCTCGACGTGAATCGGCGGCAATGGTTCGATGACATCCGAGTGGGCAATGGTATCACTGATATTGATGACCTCGGGGCCGGCGAAAGCCACGATATCGCCGGCATGAGCCTCTTCGACTTCCAGCCGGTTGAGATTGTGGTACGTGAAC
>JAADYW010000063.1 GCA_010092845.1 Chloroflexota bacterium | reverse complement strand
TTCCGTTTCCCGCCTGAGACCTCTTGGCATTCCTTCTTGCTGTGCCAATCAGTCTAGCACCTTCTATCCCCATTGGCAAGTCCTTTTTTAAGAAAATTTGAGATTGCTTGGATTTACCTTCAACTCGCGAATATCCGCACCAGTCGCCTATTTATATCTCTAACAATCTGCCGATATTTTTCTTAAATGCGTCATATACTTCTCTTGAAAAAATCTTACAAAACAGCGATACGATTAAGCACAGAAAGTGAGAATAAACCAACTTGAAGGAGGATCTGAAATGAACCGTCGAGTAATACGTGTCAACCCGCTGCGCGAAATGGTGGATATGCAAAACGCTCTGGAACGACTGTTTGAGGACACCTGCCGTAGCGCTTACCGCAGTGGTAATGGTGATCCAGATTATAGTTATCGCTTGCCAGTAGACGTCATCGAGACCGAGCAGGGCTATCTGGTGGCTGCCGAGTTGCCAGGTGCTCACATGGACAATATCACGGTACAGCTTGAAGACGAGACCCTATATATCGAAGGCGAGATCCCGACACATGACATCGACGACGAGAAAGCCCGCACCTTGCTGAACGAACGCCGCGCGGGCAAGTTCACCCGCACGTTGCGCCTGCCGGCGCCCGTTGATGGTGACAATGTGGAAGCGGTCTTCGAAAACGGGCTGCTGACGCTGTCATTGCCCAAGACCCCGGCTGTTCAGCCCAAGCGTATCTCGATCAAGCAGTCTACCGAAGCTATCGAGCCCGGCAATAACTAAACCAGCCAATTGTCGCTTGAACCCGCGGCGGTCCTTCTGTGACCGCCGCGTTTGCTTCATGGCGAGTTCCCGGTGCGTGCCGTTAGTAGGCCGACCGGGAAACGTGTGTTTCAATCATTCGCCGCTCCGGTATAATGCCGAGTATGAATGATGACGAAAACACCGACACCTCCCACGACATACAACAGGACGTACCACGACGCCTGGCCCTGCGAGACCTGGTCTGGATTGCACTATTCCTTGGGCTGCTTGGTGGGGCTGCCTTATTACTATGGCTCGATCAGGGCAACGTCAGCATCGATAGTTATGGACCAACCGGTCTTTCTAGTTCCAATGCGGTAATTGAGATCAGCTTCGGAGCAACAATGGACCGGGAATCTGTCGAGGACCGCTTTAGCATTGCGCCAGGTGTCACGGGGGGAGTCGAATGGCAGACCGATCGCACACTACGCTATGTTCCCTCTGAACCACTGATCCCCGACCAGCGCTACGAAGTCCGGATTGAGCCTGGCGCACGTAGCCTCGATGGTGAGCGCACCTTAGAATCGGCACTCGTCTTTGAGTTCCGGGTGAAGTGGCCCTCCATTGTGTTTCTAGGACCGTCAACTGCGGCTGTCACCGACCTCATGCGCCTGGATCCCCAGACAGGAGCTGTCGATACATTGACCAACTCTGAGGGGGGTGTGGTTGATTTTGCGATCAGCCCTGATGGCGAATGGATCGCTTACAGCGAACGCCGGAGCGGCACCCGGAGCGAAATCCGCGCCCTGAATCTCACATCACGTCAAGATATCCAGATGACCAATTGTATTGATGCCCAAGCCACTTGCCGCGCTCCATCATGGCGAGCAGATAGCCGGCAGATCACCTATACACGCCGCGAGCTTGATCAGGACAGCACCTGGGCCAACACTGAGCGCATCTGGAGCGTTGATCTGCAATCCCGGCAGTCCCAACTTCTATTTGATGACCCCGGCATTGAAGCGCACTATGCGCGCTGGTCGCCGGTTGGGGAGCGCATCGCACTCGCGTTGGCAGATCCGCCAGGCGTACTGGTTTACGATTTTCCGTCCGAATCGAGTATCTTTATGCCCAGCGAGCAGGGATTGGTTGGCCAGTGGTCTCGCGATGGCCAGGCGTTGACCTATCCCGTTCTGCAAATAGGCGGGGCTATTGCGCGCTCTTATACCCATATCGAGCTGGCCCGTTTCGGCGATTTCAGTGATGAGCAGGCCAACATCACGTCTCTCAGCGGAGAGCGGGAAACTCCCGTGGAAGATATTCAGGCTTCATTCCGTCCAAATAGTACCCAACTGGCGCTCACCCGTCGGTACCTCGACTCACGCTTCACTGAGGGCACCCAGGTCTTCCTGGCAGACACAGCTACCGGCGAGGTCGAAGAACTGATTTATAATCCAGAGTACAGTCATGGCGCGATCAGTTGGAGCCAGGAAGGCAACCTGCTTCTGATGCAACGTAGCCACCTGGCATCACCGGACCGACACATCGAGTTATGGGTATATGTTATGTCGACAGGCGATTACCGGATGATTCACGATAATGGATATTTGCCACAGTTTTTACCATAAGGGAAGCAATCGATGAGTAAACGCCAGAAATACAGCCGCGTACGCAAAGATCGTCGTCATAGCCAACCGGCTCAACCGGAAGAATCCTTTTTTCAACCATGGATGATCTTACTGGTATTTCCGCTGGTCGGTGCTTTAGGTCTTGTTTTTGTCCTGGCGGGAGGCGGGAACGATAGTAGCCCTAACGGCAACGATGAAAGCATCAGGATCGAGGACAACGGTACACCAGAGGCACAAACCCTTGCCCCCCGCACGCCAGAGCCAACATCAACCTCGGTCTTCGGGAATCCCCCGCCAGACGTCGTCCTCACTGATCTTGAAGGCAACCCTTTCACCCTCGCCGACTACGCCGGTAAGCCCTTAGTGGTCAATTTCTGGGCCACATGGTGTCCCCCTTGCCGAGCCGAGATGCCGGAGTTGCAACGTTATAGCGAGGAAAACTCAGATGTAACCATTCTACTGGTAACTGACCCCACAAGCGGCCAAAGCGTCGAGGAGATACGGCAGTTCATTGCTGAGTACGGTATTACGATGCGGGTCGGGCTAGACACGAATTCGCAGCTCCAGGCGGCGATGGGCCTCCAAGGGTTGCCAAGCACCTATTTCCTTGATGATCAGAGCCGGGTTAAAGGGCGTCGTGTCGGCCAGGTAACTTATGATGATCTGGTAGACGAAGTCTCCCTGTTACAAGCCGGATCATAAGCGTGGGACTGGAACTATCCACCGCGGCAACTTTCGCAAGCCAGTTCGGCCTGGGTGTGATTGCCGGCCTCCTGGTGATTGCCTGGTTTGCTGCCCGTGAACAGCCTGATCGCGTTGGCGCCTGGCTAGACGTCGCACTGGCGGCTCTCATCACCGGGACCATTACGGGTCGTGCCGTCCACGTTCTGCTGGAATGGGACTATTTCAGCGACTTCCCGGAAGATGCCTGGCGCATCTGGTACGGTGGGATGAGCTGGGAAGGCGCCCTCCTTGGAGGACTGCTCAGCGCGGCGATCATGTGCCGGCTACGGCGCGTATCCTTCACTCGCTTCTCTGACGCCTTGGCATTGGCCTGGCCCCTGGGTATGATGACGGCCTGGTGGGCCTGTCGCCGGGCCGGTTGTGCCTATGGCGAAACACTTGACGAGCATGACGAACTCCCGAAATGGATGACCGGCTACTTGCCGGACATTACGGGAGACATGGCCTTACGTGTCGAGTTGCAGATTTTCGGTGTTTGGGTCAGTGTAGTGATATTCACAGTTGCTCTGGTATTAACTATCCGGGGCTGGCTGGCTGGATTCCGGCTCTGGACGGTTCTGTTTCTCACTGGTGGGGCGATGTTCATCATCGGCTTCTTTCGTGGTGACCCCGCGCGGACAATGCTGGGGCTACGCCTAGATCAGAATCTGGCCGCTGTCTTGATAGTGAGCAGCGTCCTGATCGGGTTTGGCCAACGGCGTCTGCTATTGGATACCGCCAGGACAATATCTGACACTTACGACCAATATGGAGATAGTGCAAATGGCGGATGATTTGATCCTGATCGTGGACGATGAGCAAAACATCATTGACCTGGCTAGTCTCTACCTGAAGCAAGATGGCTTTCAGGTCATCAGCGCTCGTGACGGTACAGAGGGCCTGCAACTCGCATATGACCAGTCTCCAACACTGATCGTCCTCGATTTGATGCTGCCACGTCTGGATGGCTGGGAGGTTTGCAAACGCCTGCGCGCCGATTCAGATGTACCGATTCTGATGCTCACAGCCCGTGACGACGACATTGATAAGATCGTTGGCCTCGAGCTAGGCGCGGATGATTATATGACCAAACCCTTCAATCCACGCGAACTGGTGGCCCGAGTAAAGGCGATCCTGCGCCGTTCTGACAGTGCTGCCCGCAGCAACCGAAGCTCATCGCGTGAGACACAAGCGCTGACAGTTGGCAACCTGCGCATCGACCCAGCCAGCCGAACCGTAGTAGTTGATAGCCGGAACGTAGATTTGCGGACGAAGGAGTTTGATCTGCTCCTGGCTCTGGTAGAAAATCAGGATATTGTACTCAGCCGTGAGAAGCTTTTGGATATGGTCTGGGGTTTCGATTTTTATGGCCAGACCCGGACCGTTGACGTGCATGTAGCCCATCTCCGCCACAAACTCGAAGGCAGCACCGCGATCATCGAAACCGTCTGGGGCATCGGCTATAAGCTCGTCGTTGAGTAGATGGATAGCCCAACCGCAGGAACGCCATATGCCAAAACAAAGACCGGGAGCAGTGCTGGCTCCCGGTCTTTGTTTCTCAAGCGAGGTCAGGCTCAGGACGTCGCTGTCTATTCTTCTGTGAATTCCATTGCCAGAGCGACGTTCGGGTCAACACGAATGGCTGGGCCCATTGTCGTGGTAACCACACAACGACGCACAAAAGCCCCCTTGGAAGCCGCAGGGCGGGAGCGACGTAGCGAGTCCATAAAAGCGGCCATATTCCCGACGAGCCGATCCACATCAAAGCTTACTTTGCCAATCGGCACATGGACATTGGCCGTCTTATCGTTACGATAGGCGACACGCCCTGCACGGGCCTCTTCAACCACGCGGGGGATATCATCGGGCTGGACGACGGTGCCGGACTTGGGGCTGGGCATCAAGCCACGACGTCCCAGGACGCGACCGAGACGACCGATTTTGCGCATCATGGAAGGCACCGCGATCGCCGCATCGAATTCGACCCAACCTTCTTTTTCGATGCGTGCGATAATTTCGTCATCCGCAATGATGTCCACACCAGCGTCCCGTGCTATCTGAACAGCTTCACCTTCGACAAAGGCCAGAATACGGATTTCTTTGCCCAGGCCATGCGGCAACAGCACTGTTGTACGGACCTGCTGGTCGCTATGGCGTGGGTCAATGCCCAGCCGCGTATGTACCTCTACCGTTTCGTCAAACTTGGTGAAGGAGACCTCTTTGGCTAAGGCCAGAGCTTCCTCCGGCATATAGAGTTTGGTGAGATCAACCTGGTTCTGTGCTTCGAGATATTTCTTGCCATGCTTTGGCATCTGGTTTTGCTCCTTTGTGGTCAATAGCGAGCCAGAACGGCTCTGCCACAGCTAGAAAAATGATTGTTTCAGTCTACAATATCAACGCCCATGCTTCGTGCAGTACCCTCGACCTGGCGCATCGCACCTTCAATGTCCACGGCATTCAGGTCTTGCATCTTGTCTTCAGCGATTTTCCGAACCTGCTCACGCGACAGTTTCGCGACCTTGTCCCGGTTCGGGACGCCTGATCCCTTGTCAATTCCAGCTTCCTTCCGGATGAGGAACGCCGTCGGCGGACTCTTCAGCCGGAAGTTGAACGATCCATCAGTGAAGACCGTAATCTCTGCCGGGACGATCTCACCAATGCGATTGCTCGTCTTGGCGTTGTAGTCTTTGCAGAATTGCATGAGATTAATGCCATGTTGGGCCAGCGCTGGGCCAACAGGCGGCGCCGGGTTTGCTTTCCCGGCGGGAAGTTGTAAGGTGAGTACGGTTTTGACTTTCTTAGCCATCTGGTTGATCCTTTGACAAACTCAGAGGTGGCCACTTGATGACATCCTGACCACCTCGCCAAATAGGGTTAACGGGACCTGAAACGCTACAACCTCGCTTAGACTTTCTCGACCTGGAGGAAATCCAGCTCCACCGGGGTATCACGCCCAAAGAAAGATACCATCACGCGAACCTTGGATTTCTCCATATCAATATCACCCACCGTTCCAATGAATTCATTGAACGGCCCGTCGATAATTCGCACTTTCTGGCCGGGTTTAAACGTGACCTTGATCTTCGGTGACTCCGACTCCATGCGGCGCATAATCTGGGTGACTTCTTCCTTGCGCAGGGGGGTGGGATCGTTGCCCATCCCGACGAAGCCTGTCACGCCAGGGGTATTGCGCACCACGTACCAGGAATCCTCATCCATTCGCATCTGGACGAGAATATAGCCAGGAAAGACACGCCGCGGAACCGTGCGGCGCTTGCCATCCTTGACTTCGATCTCCTCTTCGGTGGGAACCACTACATCAAAGATCTTATCCTGCATTCCCATCGTCTCGATACGTTGTTCAATCGAGTGGCAGACCTTGTCCTCCTGGCCTGAATAGCAATGAACGACGTACCAGTGTTTCTCGTCGTCGTCATCCCTAGCGCCATCCTCACGCAGCTCTTCGCTGATCGCGGCGATGATCTCATCGCCTAGCTCAGCACCGCGCTTACTAGGCAGGTCACGTTTTTCGTCCTCATTATTACCAAAATCGACCGGCTCAAAATCGATGTCACGGTCTTGGTTATGTTGTTCGCTCACTGTCCGGTGTATCCTTGCTTATTCAAACGGACGTTGCCCGGGTAGCCACCAAGCTAGAACGGTGAGTACTGGTTGTGGCGGCCAAAAACCACCCAGGTAAAGGCACCAGCCAAGGCAGCGACAACGGCGCCGATTCCAAGAAACACAATCTCGTCACTCAGGGCTTGGCGGAACCACCAACCATAAAAGACATCAATAAGCCCCAAACCCAGGGAGAAAGCTATCGTAATTCCTAGCACCATTTGCGTCAAACGCTGCATCTCTTCGCGCGTGGGCCAGGTAACTTTCTTCATCTCTGCAATTGCAGCCGCCAGGTAATTGTAAAAGCCGCGCACAACAGGAATACGCTGGACGACACGGCCCACAGGGCCAGCCGACCGCTTGGTGCCTGATTTCGCCGTTTTGCGGCGGCTTGGCGTTGGACGATCCTTCTTTTCACCTGGCGCAGCAACAACATCTGGCTGGACCATCTGGCCCCGCTTGCGCTTACGCCGCGAACGGCTATCTGACATCGGTTCCGCCGCTGCTGGTAATTCCTCTTCAATCTCTTCGTCGTCTTCAGTGTACTCTTCTTCTTCAGCCAACTCTTCTTCGGTGGCACGGTTACGAGTACGGGTCTTGGCCACGGTGTGTACTCCTCAACATTAGGTCGTATGACGTAGGCACGGTATTCGAAGACACCGTCCAGGGGACGGTGTTCAGGGTGATCGTAAGAAGTTAGAGCAGGGGAGCCAGGACTCGAACCCGGAACCTACGGTTTTGGAGACCGTTGCTCTGCCAATTGAGCTACTCCCCTATTTACAAACTGGAGGAGGGGGATATTCACCATCCTCCAGGGAAAAGGCAATCTACTCGATGATCTCGGTGATGATACCAGCACCGACGGTCAGGCCACCTTCACGGATGGCGAACTTGGAACCTTGCTCGAGGGCGACGGGCTTCTGCAG
>JAADYW010000062.1 GCA_010092845.1 Chloroflexota bacterium | reverse complement strand
GCTACACGGTGTCGCATTGGTCTTCCGTCCTTTGTTGCTGGCTACTTAGCAGCTTCTTCGTCATCCTCGCTGGGTAAAAAGCCCTTCTCGCGAAGCAATGTCTGGAGTTCCTCGAGAGATTTCTCGCCAAAATTGCGGATAGCCAGCATTGCATCCGGGCCCCGCTCAAGCATCTCCAGGACTTCACCGACATTGGTAATGCCGGTGCGCTTCAAAGAGTTGAACACGCGAACGCTCAGATCGAGCTGCTCAATCGGGATATCATAGGTTTCAGGGGCCGGCCCACCCTGGGCTTCCTCTGGTTCTTCCTCCAGCACGGGCGCTTTTTCGAGGAATTCACCAGGATCCACGGCGGCAATGATCCCCAGATGGTTAATCAGGATTCCCGCCGCCTGGTTCATGGCCTCTTCAGGCGTAATCGTGCCGTCCGTCCAGATTTCCAGGATCAGTCGGTCGTAGTTGGTCTTCTGGCCCACGCGCGCGCGTTCCACGCGAAAATTCACACGTGTGATTGGGCTGAAGATTGCGTCAACTGGCAGTTCGCCGATAACCATCCGGCCACGCTCTTCGGCGGGCGAGTAACCACGCCCCGCCTCAACGTTGAACTCCATCTCGACGGTGGCGCCGGGAGTGTCGATCGTGAACAAGTACAGGTCCGGGTTGATGATCTCAACCTCGGGGGTCGGGGTAATGTCCGCAGCGGTGATCACCCCTTCGCCCTGGACGGCGAGGTACATGCGGGCGCTTTCGGCATCAAGCAGTTTCAGGCGCAGCTTCTTCACCTGTAAGATGAGCTGCGTCATGTCTTCCTTGACGTGCGGAATGGCCGAGAATTCATGTGCGACGCCCATTACTCGCAGCGTCGTAACGGCTGCACCTTCCAGCGATGACAGCAAGACTCGCCGGAGGGCATTGCCAATGGTTACACCGAAGCCCCGCTCCAGCGGACCAATTATGAAACGGCCATAGTTCTGCGTCGTGGTGTCGCCCTCAATCTTAGGCAACACCATATTGTTTAATGTCACCAACCGCCTCCTTAGAGGACTTGATGATTACATGGTATACCGTTGCCCCGGCCATATCTTGCCGGGACAAACGGCTTCAGCGTCTATCGCGAGTAATACTCAACGATGAGCTGTTCGTTGATTGGCGAGTCGATCTCACGGCGCTCTGGCATGCGGTCAATCGTGCCCGTGATCGTGTTTCCATCAACGACGACCCACTCTGGTGAGGGCGGGCGCTCTTCCATGTATGAGCTCATCTCGCGGAAATATTTGCGCTTGCGGCTGCCTTCGCGCACTGTCACAATATCCCCTGGCTGCACCAGGTATGAGGGTGCGGTCATCTTGACCCCGTTGACCGCGAAGTGACCGTGTTGCACGAGCTGCCGTGCATGGTTGCGCGAGTCAGCAAACCGCATGCGATAGACAACGTTATCAAGTCGCGACTCAAGCAGAATCAGCAGATTGGAACCAGTCAGGCCAGAACCACTCTGGGCGATCCGGAAATAGCGCCGGAATTGGCGTTCCAGAATCCCATAGATACGACGGGCTTTCTGCTTCTCGCGGAGCTGGAGTGCATAGTCTGAAGCACGTCCCCGACGGAATTGCGTGTCACGTCCGTGCTCACCAGGGGGATAGGTACGGCGTTCAACTGAACATTTGGGAGAAAGGCAACGTGAACCTTTCAGAAATAGCTTTTCGCCTTCGCGGCGACAGAGTTTACAGACTGGTCCTGTATATCTTGCCATGGTTTTCTGGCTTCCTCCACACCCTTGTGTGTTTACACCTACAGTGGTTGGTTTACGGATAAGTTAATTGCTATGGCCGATGGCTATCGCCCCAGCGCAACGGGTTAGACACGACGCTTCTTGGGCGGCCGGACGCCATTGTGCGGCACCGGAGTCACATCGGCGATCGAGCGGACCTTCAGGCCGCTGGCCTGAATCGAGCGAATAGCTTGCTCCCGGCCAGGGCCAGGGCCTTTGACAAAGATGTCAACTTCTTGCATGCCATGCTCTTTGGCCGTTTCGGCGGCTTGAGAAGCAGCCAATCGCGCAGCATAGGGCGTGCTCTTGCGGCTTCCCTTGAAGCCACTGGTGCCCGCACTCGCCCAACTAACGACGTTTCCTTGCTGGTCGGTCATGGTCACAATCGTGTTGTTGAAAGTGGCGTGAATATGTGCCTGACCGTACGGGATGTTTTTCTTGACTTTCTTGGCCCCAGAACGCCTTCTACCCATTCTCAACTCCTTAACACAATAGACAGAAATAAGCCTTTACAGGCTTATATTGATCCCACAAGCAATAGCCGCGTAGGAAAAGATACCTACTTCTTCTTGGCTCCACGACGACGGCCACGGCCGGGGACCGTTTTGCGAGCGCCACGGCGGGTCCGTGCATTGGTCCGGGTTCGCTGGCCACGTACAGGCAGATTGCGGCGGTGACGTAATCCCCGGTAGGATCCGATCTCTATCAGGCGCTTGATATTCATCTGCACTTCGCGTCTCAGGTCAGATTCCAGAATGTACTTGCCACACTCATCACGGAGTGAGCTGACTTCGGCTTCGCTGAGGTCGCGAACACGTATGCTTGGATCAATGCCCGCTGCTGCGAGAATCTCTTCGCTGCGTGTGCGGCCAATACCATATATATAGGTCAAACCTACAACAATACGTTTATTGCGTGGCAGGTCAACACCTTGAATACGAGCCATACTGCTATTAATCTCCTCAGTTCAATGTGTCGCTTGGCTACCGACACAAGGCTTCATTTTAGCAAAACCCCAGACCCATTTCTAGCCTGAATTGTGCAAAATTCCTATAGGACCGTCAGTACCCATGGTTCGCCTTCCTGGACTGCGATGGTGTGCTCAAAATGCGCGCACAGTGATCCATCAGCGGTGACCACAGTCCAATGATCATCACGCTCGCGCGTCTCGGCGCTCCCGGCACACACCATTGGCTCGATCGCATAGGTCATGCCAGCTTTCAGCGGGATCGGCTTCCAGGCCCGTTGGCGGCGACGTGGCCACCAATTCGGGACAGATGGGTCCTCATGTAGCTTGCGGCCTACACCGTGGCCACTGTAATCACGAACGACACTATAACCTTCGGCCTCAACGAAGGTTTGCACTGCAAGGGCGACATCCCGGATAGAATTGCCAGGTACTGACGCGCGAATCCCCTCGTAGAGGGAGGCTTCGGTGACCTCAAGTAAATGCGCTACCTCGGTTGAAATCTCGCCAACACCGATCGAGAAGGCGGCGTCACCAATATAACCCTTATAGATCACGCCGATATCGAGGCTGAGAAGGTCACCTTCTCTCAGGATCCGATCAGCGCTGGGTATCCCGTGCACGATTTCGTCGTTGATGGAGGCTGTGATTGCTGCCGGAAATGGGTTCTCGCTACCATAAGGATAGCCCAGAAAGGCGGCGCGCGCGTCGTGTTGTGCCAGAACTCGCTCAGCGATCTGATTGAGTTCCAGTGTATTGATGCCCGGCCGTACTGCCTCGCGCATGGCTTCGTGGCATCGGGCCACGATACGCCCTGCTTCGCGCATCAGTTTGAGTTCGTCACCGCCTTTTAGGTGAATTGCCATACCAGACTAGCCATCCATCAGGGCGCGCGTGATGGCTGCGATGAGATCAACTGTAACGGCATCAATGGCCTGGTCCGCGTCAACGCGCTGCACAAGACTTTTCTTTTTGTAGTATTCGATCAAAGGTGCGGTTTCATCAAAGAACAGATCGATCCGGCGCTCAACTGCTTCGCGATGGTCGTCGTCACGCTGTATCAGTGGTTCACCAGTGACATCATCCACACCCTCGCGTTCTGGTGGGTCGAAGTAGATGTTGTACACACGCTTCTTGTCAGGTGAGTAACGCCGGCCTTCTACCCGTTTGATGGCGATCTCGCGATCAAGCTCCAGGATTGGCACCACGGCGAGTTCCTCGCCTTTTTCCGCCAATAGCTTGTCCAGAAATTCAGCTTGACCCACGTTGCGCGGGTAGCCATCGAGGATTACACCCCGCGCCGCATCGTCCTGCCCGAGACGGTCGCGAACCATCTCGTTGGTGATTTCATCAGGGATCAATTCGCCAGCGGACATCATCTCCTGGACCTTGCGGGCCAGCGGGGTGTCCTGGGTCTTCATGGCGCGGAAGAGATCACCGGTTGAAACATGCAAGAGGCCAAGCTTGTCCTGCAGAATTGCTGCCTGGGTACCCTTGCCGGCACCCTGGACGCCAATCAGGACAATGTACGTCCCCATTAACTATGCCTTTCACGTTACCTCGAGGGTGGCCCCAGATGGTACTGTGCGGCCACCTCGTTATGCCTATTAAGCTGGCCGCTCCTAACGCCGCATGAAGCCGTCGTAGTTACGCATCATGAGTTGCGCTTCGAGCTGGCGCATGGTGTCAATTGCCACACCCACCACAATGATCAAGCCCGAAGGCCCGATGACCATCGCAGCGTTGTTGGTGGTTGCGGTCGCTACAGCCGATGAGTCGAGCAGGATGCCGTTCAGGATCTGGATGAGGCCGGGAATGATGGCGACACCACCCAGGAACAGCGCTCCGATCAACGTGATCCGGCGGACCACGGTGTTGATGTACTCCTGTGTGCGGCGGCCTGGACGGATCCCTGGGATGAAACCACCGTTACGCTGCAGGTTTTCCGATAGATTCTGGTTCTGGACCATAATATCGGTATAGAAATAGGTGAATGACACCACCAGGATGAAGTACAGTGTCCAATAGGGCAAGCCGACTGCATTGCCGAAGTTCTCCGTCAGGTAGTTACTCACGCCGCCTGCCGGGAACAAGCCAGCGATAATCGCCGGGAAAGTGATGATCGACTGCGCGAAAATCAGCGGGATCATGCCGGCGGTATTGACACGCAGCGGGATGTAGGTCTGGCCACCGCCATAGACCTTACGGCCGCGAACGCGCTTACCGTATTGGACAGGTATTCGCCGCGTACCTTCCTGGATGAAGACGATCACCACGACGGTGAAGATCGTCAGCAGGACAAACAGGACCAGGTTATAGGCCCAGTAGTTCTGCAACAGTCGGTAGAGATTCCCCGGCGCCTGCGCGACGATACCGGCGAAGATGATGATCGAAATACCATTACCGATACCCTGTTCAGAGATAAGCTCACCCAGCCAGATGGCGAACATCGTCCCGGCGGTCATGGTGCCAACAACGGTGGCGGTGAGCATGAGGTCGTCCCCGAAGCCAGGGATAAGCCCTCCACCACTGATCTGTGTATTGAAAATATTGATCTGTCCGATGGACTGCAGAATGGCCATTGGAATAGCCAGATAGTAGGTGTACTGGTTGATTTTCTGCTGCCCACCTGGTTCCCGAGCGATACGTTCCAGTGCCGGGATGATCGGCACCAGAAGCTGCAAAATAATTGATGCCGTAATGTACGGATAGACCCCATTGGCGATGATACTGAAGTTCGAGACTGCCCCGCCAGATAGCAGGTCCAGCACACCAACGAAGCCGCTGGCATCGCTTTCGAACAACGAGTCAAGCGCATCTCGGTCTACACCTGGCACCGAGACGTGGGCCGTAAACTGATAGATCACCAGAATAAAGATGGTGTACAGTATTTTCCGTCTGAGGTCAGGTAGACGAAAGGCATTTTGTACCGCAGCTAGCATAGCCGTGAATTCCTTTACACCTTGTTCAAGTCTTGGGTATTGGTAGGGGAAACCCCCCTACCAATGCGTTATCCACGTGATCGTCTGAGATAACAGGGCTGTATTGTAGCGTAAGACCGCCCTGGTATCTAGCTGTCATCCTGGCTACGGGCAGCACGGAGCACCTCGAGCTGGGCCTTGGGCAGCTTCTTGACCGTTGCATGTGCACCCGTGAGAAGCAGCTCTAGCTTTTCGGTGGAACCGCCGGCCTTTTCGATCTTCTCGGCCGCACTCTTGCTGAAGCGGTGTGCCTTCACCGTCAGTTTGATATCGAGATCACCGCGTCCCAGGACGACGACCGGTTCATCAGCTTCGCGAATCAGACGCTGGGCCGCAAGGCTCTCAGGCGTGACCTCATCACCGTCCTGAAAACGCGCCTGAAGGTCCTCGACGTTCACTTCCTGATATTCGATCCTGAAGATATTGGTGAACCCGCGCTTGAAAGGCAACCGGCGGACCAATGGCAACTGACCGCCCTCGAAGTAGGGGCCTTTGCCACCACCGCGCCGGGCACCCTGGCCTTTGGTCCCGCGGCCAGCGGTCTTGCCCTGGCCGGCTGAGATTCCTCGGCCAACGCGCTTTGAGCGGCGGGTTGCGCCTTTATCGGGTTTGAGATCACTTAGCTTCATGATTCGTATCCATCTCTTCCACACTAACTAGATGGTTCACTTTGTCGATCATACCCCGCAGGGACGGCGAATCTTGATGTTCGACGACCTGGTTGATCTTACGGAGTCCCAGCGACGTTAATGTCGCACGCTGGCGTTTGGTGCTGGAGATTGGGCTTTTTACCAGCTTAATTTGAATTTTCTTCGCGCTGTTCGTCATTTCTCGCTCTCCGTTCCCAGAATGGCCGGACCTCATCCGGATCTTTGCCACGCATCGCAGCCAGGACTTCGGCATTCTTCAGTTGCTTCAGGCCATCCATTGTCGCCCAGGCAACATTCAGAATATTCGCACTCTGCATGCTTTTGCTAAGAATATCGCGAACACCGGCTGCTTCCAGCACTGCACGCACCCCGCCACCGGCGATAACACCGGTACCTGGCGACGCAGGCTTGAGCATGACGGTAGCGCCGCCGTGCCGGCCGATGACATGGTGGGGTACCGTGGTGCCGGACAGCGCGATGCGGGTCATGTTTCGGCGGGCACGTTCGGTGCCTTTGCGGATAGCATCGGGGACACTGCGGGCCTTGCCGACACCAACCCCAACACGTCCTTTGTTGTCACCGACAACCACAACGGTGCGGAAGGCGAAGTGACGACCGCCTTTCACAACCTTGGCGACACGTGTGATGTCAATAACGCGCTCATCAAACTCGTCGCGTTCTTCCTCGTTACGTGGGGCTCGTCTTCCCATAGTCTCCTGATGCTCCTAGAAATCCAGCCCGCCCTCACGTGCGCCCTCAGCGACTGCTTTGATACGCCCATGATAGCGGTAACCACCTCGATCAAAAACGACTTGCGTTATGCCTGCTTCTTTCGCACGCTGAGCGACAGTCTGCCCCACCAGTTTGGCGGCTTCGACCTTGCTCTTGCCCTCAACCTGTGATGAGAGTTCGCGGTCAATTGTTGAGGCCGAGACCACGGTATGCCCTTGCTCATCATCAATGACCTGGACGTAGATATTGTCCAGGCTACGGAATACATTCAGCCGCGGACGGTCCGGCGTGCCGATAACTTTGGCGCGGACTCGGCTATGGCGGCGCTTGCGTGCCTGGTTACGAGACTTTCTAGCCATTGGCCTGAGGCCCTCCTTTATTTCTTGGCACTCTTACCAGCTTTACGACGAATGATCTCGCCAGCGTAGGTAATGCCTTTGCCCTTGTAAGGTTCCGGAAGCCGAGTCTTACGGATTTCAGCAGCCCGTTGGCCGACTTCCTGCTTGTTTATCCCTTCGATGCGGATCAGCGTGCCACGGCTATCTTTCGGGACATCGAAGGTTAGCGTGGGGCTCGCTTTGACGACAACCGGGTGCGAGTAGCCAACGTGCAGTACCAGGTCGGTGCCTTGCATTTCAGCCCGGTAGCCGACGCCGGTAATGTTCAGTTCACGGGTAAAGCCTTCTGAGACGCCGACCACCATGTTGTTGATGAGCGCGCGTGTCAGGCCATGCAGCGAGCGATGGCGGTTGGACTCAGTCGGACGCTCGATGATGATCTGGCCATCTTCCTGGCTGACAATCATATCAGCATGAAATGTGTCTTTGAGTTCCCCTTTAGGGCCCTTAACAGTCACCTCGTTGGCGTTGATGGTAACCGTCACGCCTTTGGGGATCGGAATCGGTAGTTTGCCAATACGTGACATGGTTTAACCTCCATAACTATTGGGCAGGTGCTGCTCGAAGGTGGGCCGTAACCACACAGCTGCTTTGGGCTTCAGGGGCTGATCTGTCCAACCCTCGCCTCAGATACCAAGCCAGTAGCTGAGACGAGAGTTGGACGGTCAGGTGCCGCCTCAAGCGCGTGGTGGTCCGTTGCCTACCAAACGTAGCAGAGCACCTCCCCGCCAATCCCTAGTTGCCGTGCCTGGTGTCCTGTAATGACGCCGCGATTGGTCGTCAGGATCGCGATACCCATACCACTCAACACCCAGGGGATTTCGTCTTTTCCAACATAGACGCGGCGGCCGGGCTTGCTCACCCGCTTCAGACCTGTGATAACTGGTTGACGCTCCCGGCGCTCACCAAAGTACTTCAACTTGATCTCGATATTCTTCAGATATGGCTTGCTTTCATTTGGCGTTGTGACTTCGAAACTGTTCACATAGCCTTCTTCTACCAATACCCGCGCCATCTCTTCCTTGATCTTGGCATAAGGTATTGCCACAGACTTATGCTCGATCATCAGGGCGTTGCGAATGCGCGTGAGCATATCGGCGATCGGATCACTTAACATGATTTGCGTTTCTCCTACCAGCTTGACTTAACTACACCGGGAATCTTGCCTTGAAGGGCCAGTTCACGGAAGTGGATACGGCATAGCCCAAAGCGACGGATATACCCTCGTGAGCGGCCGCAGATCTTACCCGAATTGGGGTCGACATACTGGCACCGATTGCGCACACGCACCTTGTACTTACGTTTGGTTTCCCGTGCGGTGTTTGATTTTCTCGCCATTGCTTGTGTTTATCCTCTCAGCCTTAGTTTTCCTGGAAGGGGAATCCCAGCAGTTTGAGCAGCCGGCGGCCTTCTTCGTCGGTCTCGGCAGTGGTTACGATAGTGATTTCCATACCCCGCAGCTTGTCGATCTTGTCGTAGCTGATTTCAGGGAAGATCAACTGCTCGCGCAGGCCCAGCGTGTAGTTGCCATGGCCATCGAATGAATCGGCGCTGATCCCACGAAAGTCACGAGTACGCGGCAGGGCCAGATTGACCAGACGGTCTAGAAGCGCCCACATACGCTCGCCGCGTAAGGTAACCTTGACCCCGATGGCGCGACCTTCACGAAGCTTGAAGCCGGCGATGCTTTTCTTAGCGCGGGTGATGATCGGCTTCTGGCCGGTGATGATCGTGATGTCCTGGACGGCATTGTCAAGGGACTTCGCGTTATCCAGGGCCTCGCCTACACCGACATTGACCACGACCTTGGTGATTCGTGGCACCATCATGACACTCGAGTAGCTGAATTCGTCCTTCAGCGCGGGTACAACGTCATTCCTGTATTTCTCTCGCATTGTATCTGGCATACTGCCACCTCTAGTCAATATCTTCGCCGCACTTGCGGCATACACGTGTCTTAATGCCATCTTCGTTGACACGGAACCCAACACGCGTCCGCTCACTGCATTGGGGGCAGATCAGCATCACGTTTGATACGTGGATTGGACCCTCAAATTCAATGATGCCGGGCTGGATCTGCCGGCGGCCTGCTTGTTGGGCGCGTTGGTGTTTCTTGATGATGTTGGCTCGGTCAACGACAACCCGATCGGTTTTGGGAATGGAGCGCAGTACCTCGCCCCGTACTCCCCGATCTTTGCCTGCAATGACCTCAACCATATCGCCGGATTTAATCTTTCGCATCGTTGGTTACTCCTACAAAGTTTCCGGGGCCAGTGCCACGATCTTCATGAAGCCCTTGGCACGTAGCTCGCGTGCTACCGGGCCGAAGATACGTGTACCCATAGGGTCCTGTGTACCATCCTGGCGCAGGATCACGGCCGCATTATCATCAAAACGGATGTAGCTCCCATCCGCGCGCCGGTATTCCTTGGCTGTACGCACGATGACGGCCCGCACGATGTCACTCTTCTTGACCGAGCCCTGGGGGGCGGCGGATTTGACTGTTCCCACGATGATATCGCCCACACTTCCATAAGCACGCGAAGAGCCACCCAACACGCGGATGACCAGAATCTCGCGTGCCCCGGTGTTGTCTGCCACTTTAAGACGGGATTCAGTCTGAATCATGGCTGGCCTCGTTTTCTGTCACCATTTCCTCTACCTCTGCGGGCGAGGGTGATTCTTGTAAGGGGGATGAATCGATGATCTCCGCTTCCCTCACAACCGTTTCCACCGCCCAGCGCTTGCGCTTGCTCATGGGCCGGCTTTCGACGATGCGGACGACATCCCCTTCCTTGATTTCGTTGGTTTCATCGTGGGCCATGTATTTCTTAAAGGTGCGAATCACCTTCCCATAAAGGGGGTGGCTCTTCACCGTCTCGACGCGCACCACGATGGTCTTGTCCATCTTGTCGCTAATGACCACACCTTGCAAACGGCGGCGTTTATTCGACATCTCCCTCTTCCTCTTCTCGGACCAATTGCTCCGCTATCTCGCGTTCGCGCAAGATGGTCTTGTAGCGGGCAATGTCTCGCTTGACTTCTTTAATCCGCGTCGGATCCTCAAGCTGTCCAATCTCAAGCTGAAAGCGGAGATTGAACATTTCGAGTTTCGCTTCTTCGAGCGCGTCTTCGATTTCACCATTTGACAACTGGCGGATTTCCTTTGCCTGGACCATGACTAAATCTCCTTGCCCGAGATCATGTCCATACGTTTGACGAATTTCGTCTTGATGGGCAGCTTGTGGGCAGCCAACCGCAACGCTTCGCGGGCGATGTCTTCGTCAGTCCCCTGCATCTCGAACAGGATACGGCCGGGCTTAACGACAGCGACCCAGTGTTCAACCGACCCCTTACCTTTACCCATGCGGGTCTCGGCAGGTTTGGCGGTGACTGGCTTGTCCGGGAAGATCCGAATCCAGACCTTTCCGCGGCGCTTGATATGGCGCACAATGGCGCGCCGGCAGGCCTCGATCTGGCGGCTGTTGATCCAGGCTGGCTCTAGAGCCATCAGGCCATAGTCACCAAAGGCAATTGTATTGCCGCGTTGGGCTTTCCCGGTCATCCGTCCACGCATCTGCTTGCGGTACTTCACACGTTTTGGCATTAACATCGACATAACTCCTCGTTTAGCGGCATCGAAGCGAAGCACTGTGCCTATTCGACAGCTTCTTCACGCTCGTTACCGATAACTTCGCCCGTGTATACCCAGACCTTGACACCGCTCCGTCCAAAGGTGGTTAGCGCCTCAGCGAATCCATAATCGATGTCGCTCCGCAAGGTGTTGCGGGGCACGCGCCCTTCGACCATCCATTCACGACGAGCCATTTCAGACCCGCCCAGACGGCCGGAAGCGCTGATTCGGATTCCCTGGGCTCCCTGACGGATGGCCTGGGTCATTGCACGTTTCATTGCTCGGCTGTGGCTAATACGGCGCTCAAGCTGGCTGGCGATATTCTGCGCCACCAGCGTGGCATCCAGGTCGGGTTTGGTGATTTCTTCAACCTCGACCTTAACTTTTTTGCCATCGCCACAGATTGACTCTAATCCCTGACGAAGCTGTTTGACGTTTTCGCCCTTGCGACCGATCACGATACCTGGCCGCGCTGTGAAGATAGTGACTTGAACCTGATTGGGGTAACGCTCGATTTCAACATGGGAAACCCCGGCGCGTTCAAGCTCCTGTTCAACATAACGACGAATGTCAAAATCTTCGTGCAGGAGATCACGATAGCGGCTACCTTCCGCATACCATCGGGCCGACCAATCCCGATTAATCTTCAGTCGCATACCAACTGGGTGGACTTTACGCCCCATTTACTGCTCCTGCCTCTTATTGTTCATATTCACGCAATATAAGCGATACATGACTTGACTGTTTGACCCGTGGCTTGTACCGTCCCCGTGCTCCAGCTTTGTAACGAAACTGGCGTGGTCCCTCGTCGGCGAAGATTTGCCACACGAAGAGGTCCTGCCGGTTCAACTCGAAGTTCTCCTCAGCATTTGCCAGCGCCGACTCAATGAGTTTGGTGACATAGTGCGCACCGCGCTGTGGCATAAACTGCAATGTTGTTAGCGCTTCTTCGGCATCCATACCACGGACCTGGTCGCAGACAAGGCGAATCTTCTGGGCAGAAATGGGGAGATGGCGGACTTTGGCGCGAACTTCCATAGTGGTTTCCCTTCAGCAACCTCGATTACTTACGTTTCTTGCCTTCCAGAACGTGCCCGCGATAGGTGCGCGTTGGAGCGAATTCGCCGAGTTTGTGGCCAACCATGTTCTCGGTCACATAGATCGGCACATGATGCCGGCCATTGTGTACAGCAATCGTATGCCCCACCATCTGGGGAAAGATTGTGCTGGCACGGCTCCAGGTACGGACTACGCGCTTTTCGTTGCGTGCGTTCATGGTCTCAATTTTCTTGAGCAGTTTGGGCTCGATATATGGCCCTTTTTTTAACGATCGCGACATCCTTGGTTTCTCCTAATCCGACTAACGGTTCTTACCCCGACGGCGAACGATGAAGCGGTTGGTGCGCTTGTTACGGCGCGTCCTCGCGCCCTGTGCTGGTTTGCCCCAGGGGGTTTTGGGGGCAGGCATACCGATGGGAGAACGTCCTTCACCACCACCGTGCGGATGGCTTGCTGGGTCCATCGCGATTCCGCGGACGGTTGGGTGCCACCCCATCCAGCGTTTGCGGCCCGCTTTTCCGATGGTGACGTTGCCGTGGTCGGTATTGCCTACCTGACCGATGGTGGCGGTGCAATGCTCATTGACCATCCGGACCTCGCCGCTTGGCAGGCGTAGCAAAACGAATTTGCCTTCTTTACCAAGGATCTGAGAACTGGTACCAGCGGCGCGAGCTAACTGCCCGCCTCGGCCTGGCTGTAGCTCAATGTTATGAACGGTGGTACCAACTGGGATGGAACGGAGCGGCAGCGCGTTGCCCACTTGAAGGTCTGCATTTGGACCATTCATGATCTTCTGGCCCACCTGCAAGCCCAGTGGCGCAATGATATAGGCCTTGTCACCGTCTTCATAGACGATTTTCGCGATCCGGGCTGAACGGTTGGGATCATATTCGATCGAGACCACTTCAGCCGGGACATCCCATTTGTTGCGCTTGAAGTCGATAATGCGATAGCGTCTCTTGTGCCCGCCCCCGCGATGTCGCACGGAAATGCGTCCGCTGCTATTGCGCCCTGCCCGCCGATGTAGCGGCTCGGTCAGGTCTTTATCCGGCTTAGTAGCGGTTAGTTCCTCAAAGCTGTGGCCACTCATATCGCGGCGGCCGGCTGAGGTTGGCTTATAATACTTGATCGGCATTCTTTCTGCTCTCCAGTGACGGCACTAATTCCCACCTGGGGTGGTTCTCTGCGCGTCTATTTTGCACCTATCTATGCATTGAATAGGTCGATGGTCTGGCCGCTGCGGACGGTAATAACAGCCTTTTTCCAGGCTTGTTTGCGGTCATAGAATTTCCGACCGCGCCGGCCACGTTTTTTGGGCATCACCATCGTGTTAACCTTGACGACATCTACGTCGAAGATGATCTCGACGGCCTCTTTAACCTGGATCTTGTTAGCCCGCATATTCACTTCGAACGTGTACTGGTTATTGTCGTCCGCAGCGATGTTGGATTTTTCCGTAATCACCGGGCGCAATATCACATCGTAGAGATGAAGCTCCTTTGCCATACTGGTGGGCCTCCCTATTCACTTGCTGTGGCGGTACTACCCAGCCACACATTGATAATTTCCAGCGCATCGAGTGGCAGGATGACCTTGTCATGTTTCAACAGGTCACGGATGTTGAGATAGGTTACTGGCAACGTCATGGCGTTCTCGATGTTGCGGGTACTGCGCTGTACGTTTTCATTGCCTGCTGGTAACAAGATCAGTACACTTGACTCGCCGACAAGGTTCTGAAGCACTTCGACCATGTCGCGGGTACGCGCCTTATCGACTTCGAGCTTATCAACCACAATCAGCTGGTCATCAGCAAGTATTGCGGACAGCGCACAACGCAATGCCTGGCGCCGCATCTTCTTCGGCATCTTTTTGCTATAGTCACGTGGCTTGGGGCCATGCGCAACACCACCGCCAACAAAGATGGGGGCATTACGTGATCCGTGGCGTGCTCGGCCAGTTCCCTTCTGACGATACCACTTTGATTTTGTGCGGTTGACACTAGAGCGGGTCTGGGTACTATGCGTGCCCTGCCGTGCGTTGGCCATCTGACGCACATAGGCCTGGTGCATCAAACCTACATTGACCTCAACACCGAAAATGTCATCCGGCAGATCGACTTCGCCAACTTCGGCGCCAGCCATGTTACGAACTGGGACTTCCATTTTGCTTTACTCCTTGCCTTCTGGCCGCGCCTATTGGCTCTTCTGTCGCTTCTTGCGCGACTCTTTGATCAGGATGAGGCCACCTCTGGCGCCCGGTACGGAGCCTTTGATTGCCAGCATATGATTCTCGGCGTCGATGACCATGACTTCCAAGTTCTGTACCGTCACCCGGTCATTGCCCATTCGTCCAGACATACGCGTTCCCTTCAGGGTGCGTCCAGGGGTGGCCGATTGGCCGGCTGACCCGGGGGCGCGTTCGCGGTCCGACTGGCCATGTGTCTTGGGCTGGCGGTTGAAATTGTGGCGCTTGATCGTCCCGGCGAAGCCACGACCCTTGCTGGTGCCAACGACATCGACAAGATCGCCCTGCGCGAACACATCGACCGTAATGGTGTGGCCCTCTTCCAGCTCAAGATTTTCATCATCGCGGATGCGAAACTCGCGTAAGACGCGCAAGTCCGGCAAATCAGCCTCTTTTACCGCTTCGCGTTTGAGATGTCCTTGGGCCGGCTTGTTCAAGCGCGATGAGCCATTGCGCTTGGCCTGGAGTTCTTCAAAGCCAAGCTGGATCGCCCGGTAACCATCGCGTTCTTTCGTCCGGATCTGGGTAACGTAGCATGGCCCGGCCTGGATAACCGTCACGGGAATAACATCGCCATTATCCTGGAAGATTTGGGTCATGCCGACTTTTCTACCGATAATACCTTTCATCGTCTTCGCCTCCAGGGGACTGAAGCGTCACCAATAAAACTGTGACGTCCATCATCCCCGAAATTGGTTAGGTCCCGATTCTGAGGGATCGTCTTAATGTGCAAGACTCTAGATCTTAATCTCAATGTCTACCCCAGCGGGCAAGTTCAACCGCATCAAGGTGTCGATTGTCTTGTTGTCTGGGTCTAGTACGTCAATCAGTCGTTTGTGCGTGCGAATCTCGAAGTGCTCTTGTGAGTCTTTGTCGATGAAAGACGAGCGCCGCACCGTGAACCGCTCGAGCTTGGTGGGGAGCGGAACGGGGCCAACTACGCGTGCCCCAGTCCGCTCGGCTGTCTCCACAATTCGTCGTGCTGATTGATCAAGCACCCGGTGATCGTAAGCCTTCAGCCGAATGCGAATTTTGTTTTTGTATGCCGGCTTGCTCATTAACTGAGTCCTTATCTAGATTGGGACCTGACTACTCGATGATCTCGGTGATGATACCAGCACCGACGGTCAGGCCACCTTCACGGATGGCGAACTTGGAACCTTGCTCGAGGGCGACGGGCTTCTGCAG
>JAADYW010000006.1 GCA_010092845.1 Chloroflexota bacterium | reverse complement strand
TGCAGGGCATCAGCTATCGCTACTGCACGCATTTGCACAAATCAGACGGATACAGTTACCAGAAAGGAGTGGCGCTCCTCACCCTAGCTGAAGCTAGGGGTTTCCGCGCCTAATGTTTTTGATGATAAGGAAAACGACCTGATGACCAACCAAACGCTTACCGCCGTCGCGGGTATCGCCGTTGGTCATGCCCACAAACTAGAGGGACCTACTGGCTGTACAGTTGTGCTTTGCCCCGAGGGCACGATTGGTGGGGTTGATCAACGTGGGGGAGCACCGGGCACCCGCGAAACTGACCTGCTAAGGCCGATGCATATGGTTGAGCATGTGAACGCTGTTTTGTTAACAGGCGGCAGCGCTTTTGGGCTGGATGCGGCTGCAGGCGTTATGCGCTTTCTAGAGGCAAAGGGCCAGGGATTCCCGGTGGGGACGGGCGTTGTCCCGATCGTGCCCGCCGCTGTTATCTTCGATCTCGATCTAGGCAATCCCGAGATCCGCCCGGACGCAGACCTGGGCTATAGCGCGTGTGAGAACGCTTCAGGTGCGCCTGTCGCTGAAGGATGTGTCGGTGCCGGTGCTGGGGCACGGGTAGGGACGCTGGCCGGGTTGCCCACAGCCCTCAAATCAGGTATCGGCAGCGCGGCAGTCGATCTTGGTGATGGCCTGGTGGTGGCCGCGCTTTTTGTCGTCAATGCGATTGGTGACGTACTCGATGAAGACGGCCGGATTCTGGCAGGCGCACGCCTGGCCCCGGATGCGAGTGGGCCGGAAGGATTCATTGGCAGCATGAACATCATGCGCAATGTCGTGACCCTTACCCAGCCGCCCACCACTGCTGCCAATACTGTCATTGGTGTTGTGACGACCAATGGTCAACTCACCAAAGATGAAGCCAATAAGGTCGCACAGATGGCGCATGATGGCCTGGCCCGCGCGATTCAACCCGCACACACCATGTTCGATGGCGATACAGTTTTCGCCCTGGCAACAGGCAGCGGTCCCCGGGTCAATGTTAGTGCAATTGGCGCTTTCGCCGCCGAAGTCACCGCGACTGCTATCCGGCGCGCGGTCCAGCAGGCAACACCGTTGGCAGGATTGCCAGCCATAAGCACCGAGAGGAGATGATCGTTACCGATGGTAGAAATCCAGAAGACCGCATATGGAGGCTGGCCGAATTGCTACCGCATATCGAATACAAGGGTGGAACTTGTCGTTACGACCGATGTTGGCCCTCGGATCATCCGCTTTGCGTACAACGGCGGTCCGAATATCTTCAAGGAGTACTCTGCCATGTTGGGGCAAACGGGTGGCGACGAGTGGCGCCCTTATGGAGGCCATCGTCTCTGGCATGCGCCCGAAGATCTAGTGCGCACCTATTACCCCGACAACCAGTCTGTCGAGTTCGAGGAACACGCGAATTTTGTACGTCTTATTCAAACAGTGGAAGACGCTACTGGCATCCAGAAAGAAATCGACATTGCCCTTGCCGTAGCTGAGGCGAAAGTGACAGTTACCCATCGGCTGCGCAACACGGGTTTGTGGCCGGTCAGATTGGCTCCCTGGGCGTTGTCTGTTATGGAAACCGGGGGTGTTGCGGTGTTGCCGCTGCCGCCATACATTCCCCATGGCAGCGCGGTCTTGCCGGCCGCGGGTCTCGTGCTCTGGAGCTACACCCGGCTGGCTGACCCCAGGTGGACTTTTGGCGATCGCTTCATTCTGCTGCGACAGGATCCTGCGGCGACAGTCCCGCAGAAAATTGGGATCCAGGCTCCGATCAATTGGGCAGCCTACGTCCACGAGAGCGCCGGGGTGATGCTCAAACGCTTCGACGTCATGCCTGGAACAGAATATCCGGATTACGGCGCTGTGGCCGAGATATTCACTGATCCCGACATGCTAGAAGTTGAGACCCTTGGCCCCCTCGTGTCGTTGGCGCCAGCAGCAACAGTTGAACACGTCGAAACCTGGTATCTCTTCGATGCGGTTGCTTTGCCACGTTCTGATCATGAGGTCGAGAGGACATTGCTGCCGTTGTTCGAGGCTGTGCTGTAGTTCAGTCTATCCTGTCGCTGTGAGGGCTGCTGAAGAGGACGCCTTCAGTGTGATCCTGGTTGCTGGTGAAGACTTCGCCAGTAACCATGTAGATAATGCGTTCGCAGACGTTGGTGACGCGGTCCCCAATGCGCTCCAGATTGTGCGAGACCCATAGCATATGGGTCGCCCGGTTAATTTTCGATGGGTCTTCAAGCATATACGTGATGAGCTCACGATATACCTGGCGGTCCAGCGCATTAATCTCCTGATCCTGGGCGATTGTCGCTTTAGCGCGATCGACATCCCATTGGACATAGGCGTTCATCGAATCCTGGAGCATACTGCGCGAGATATCGGCCATGCGCGGAATATCGACTAATGGCTTCAGCAAGGCTTCACGCGATAACTCAAACGATAAGGTAGCGATATTGGCAGCATGATCCCCGATCCGTTCCAGCTCAATGGCGAGGTGGATAGCCGCAATAATGCAGCGTAAGTCGCGTGCGTTTGGCTGTTGGCGGGCAATCAGCGTATAGGCTTCTTCTTCGACCTGGTAGCGCAGGCGGTTGACCTTGGCGTCATCAGCAACGACCTGGCGGGCCAAGTCGATGATCTGTCGCTTCAAGGCATGGATCGATTGCTGGATAGCAACATCCACCACGGTGGACAGACGCAGCACATTGTCGCGAAGTGAGGTGAGTTCACGATCCAGACTACCGCGCGAACTAAGGATAACGTTGTCAGGCATGGTTGGTTTCGTCTTTGTAGGCGGTTGCCATCTATCGATCAATCGAATCCTGGTGTGGCGCTATGGCGGGGCTTGTACCTTGAAATAGCAAACTACAAGCCCCGTGGATCGGTATAACCTGTTTGCGATGCGCCTCACGCTCGAGTGTAGCGCTTACTAACCGAAGCGTCCAGTGACGTAGTCTTCGGTACGCGAATCCGATGGGTTGGTGAAGATCTTCTCGGTCATGTCAAACTCGACCAGTTCACCGGAACGCTTGTCGTTAACCATCATGAAGGCCGTGTAGTCTGAAACACGGGCTGCTTGTTGCATGTTATGCGTTACGATGACGATCGTGTACTTGGTCTGAAGCTCTCGCATCAGTTCCTCAATACGCAGGGTGGCGATGGGGTCCAGGGCCGAGCACGGCTCGTCCATCAGGATGATCTCAGGTGAGACCGCCAAGGCACGGGCGATGCACAGACGCTGCTGCTGTCCACCCGAGAGGGCCAACCCGGACTTGCTGAGATCATCCTTGACCTCATCCCAGATCGCCGCCTGGCGTAGGCTACGCTCAACGATTTCTTCTAGCTGGGAGTTCTTACGGACGCCCTGGACCCGCGGGCCAAAGGCGACGTTATCGAAGATCGACTTAGGGAAGGGATTCGGCTTCTGGAACACCATCCCAATGCGGCGGCGCACCTCCACCGGGTCGACATAGGGATCGTAGAGATTCTGGCCATGGAAGACGACCTCTCCCTCGGTCCGGGCGCTAGGGACCAGGTCATTCATCCGGTTGAGTGAGCGCAGTAGCGTGCTCTTACCACAGCCAGATGGGCCGATGAGCGCGGTGATCTTGTTCGGCTTAATCTTCATCGACACATCAGTAATGGCCTGGAACTCGCCGTAGAAGACATGCAGGTTGCGGACCTCCATCGCGATGTCATCAGAAGCTGCCAGGGCTTCGGCGGTCTGGGTATCAGGCGCAGTTGACATGATTATTTCCCTCTCAGTCTTCGCTCAAAGCGGTTTCGTAATACGATTGCAGTCGAATTCAATGTCAGCAGAACTGCCAGCAGGATCACGATCGCGGCGGCAGCAACAGCCTTGTCGGCATCGCGTGGCTGGGTCGTCCAGAAGTAGATCTGCATGGGCAATGCGGTGAACTTGGAAAAAGGCCCGCTGGGGTCTGCAACAATGAAGGTCGCAGCGCCAACCACGATGAGCGGGGCGGTCTCACCAATCGCGCGGGACATGGCCAGAATCGTGCCTGTCAGGATACCGGGCATGGCAGAAGGCAGCACATGGCTGCGCACCGTCTGCCACTTGGTCGCCCCAAGCCCGTAGCTGGCCTGGCGAATCGATGGTTGGACCGCCTGAATGGCCTCTTGTGCGTTGATAATGATAATCGGCAGGATCAGTAACGCCATTGTCAATGACGCCGATAGAATCGTGCGCCCGTTGGCGGTGGTGGGGTCAGTGAAGCCAAACAAGCTACCGCTGGTCAGTGGCTCCAGCGTACGGACGAAGAGCGTCACACCCAACAGACCGTAGATGATTGATGGCACACCAGCCAGGTTGTCGATATTCGTCTGGATGACGCGGCTGATGAGGCTGTCGCCCGCATATTCTTCAAGGTAAATCGCCGCCCCAATGCCGATCGGGAACGCGAAGGCGATTGTAATCAGGATCATGTAGATCGTACCCAGGATCGCGTTGCGCATACCGGTCAGCTCGGCGTCAAAGTTGAGGGATCGCGTGAAGAAGTCGACGTCGATCCAGGAGCGGAACTCCAGCTCGGCATCATTCCAGACGGTATTGTTTTCTTCGGCCTCTTCGGCGCGCAACCGGTTGGTCTCTGCGAGGTCCTCGTCGATCTGATCACGATTCAGCAGGGCAATGTCCAGCGTCCAGGTTTGCACGACACGTGGCTTGACGATCTCGGCAGTGACCAGGATTTCCAATTGCTCGCGCGAGACGTTCTCCTGGAACAAACGGCGCACGACCAGGGGGTTGTCACGTAGGCGCAGGTAAGTAATACGTTCCAGCGAACCCAGCGGGGTCTGATCATCTGTCAGAATCTCACCCAGTGTTGCGCTTGGATCAGGCTCCTGGCCATCGAGCACAAGATCGAGGACCAACGCCTGCATTTCGGCGGCGCCCAGTCCTTCGCATTGTAAGCTGGCTCCGATGTCGCTAACAATCTCAGGAATATCGGCACAGTCAACCAGGGCCTGGGCATATTCGTAGGATCCAAACTCGATTTCGCTGAGTTCTGGCCCGCCGGCAACCTCCAGAAGATATTCCTCGTCGGATAGGACGATCTGCTTGGCCGCAAGCTGGCGTATTGACCGATAGCTGAAGCTGTCAAGAGTCTCGCGCAGGAGGCTGCGCACGTCGTCAGCACTCAGGCCGTCAATGTAGCCCTTGTACAATACCTGGCGGCCTAGGGCCGCTTGCTGCGACAGCGGCTCATCACCCTCGCCATAGACGTAGCGGTCCACGAGTGTGTCAATCAATGCCTCCCGGTCGAAGTCAGCCTCGTCAAACTGCTCAAGCTGTTCTGGGCTCAATGCCTGGGTTGCGCGTTGCCAAAGGGCTGCATCATCCAGCTCGGCGAGGGCACCGCGTGTGATCTCTTCAACCGCTGTAGGATTGATATATTCACCGGTGCCGGCCACATCAGAAGCGGTGATGATATTGGCCGTCGCGTTGATCTCAGGGCCGATCAGATCTTCTGGAGAGCTGGTATCAATGAAATCCTCGGCAATCTGGAACACCTGGGCGCGGCTGAAATCGGTGATCTCGCGCTGCTCGTTGAAAAAGCGGCTGATGATGAAGTATCGCAGCAGCCCCTGATCAAGAAAATGCTTTTCGGCAATCTCGGCCAGGACATCGCGGTCAACGTTGTGGCCCAGGATATCCACCGCGGCGAGCGTATTGGGCGGGAGATCGCCATCTTGCTCGAGGCCGTCAATATAGGATGTCTCAAGCTGTATATCGCTCTCCGGGATGAGCGGAATCTGCAATTCGAAGAGCTGGGTTTGCGCTGAAACGGGCAACTCCATGACTGTAACGCCCGCCGGCTCCTCAATCTCAATCACAACTGTAGCGCGCCCTTCCAGTGCAGCGCGTGTGAAGGCCTCGCCAATGAAGGCGTCGAGATTTGCCAGGGATTGTTCGGGCGTGTCTGTGACCAGCGCGTCCACAGCGACGCCGTCCACGGAGATCACGCGATTGCCATCAATTGCGAGGAATGGCATACCGAGGGTTTCCCAGGTCATGTCAACCGGGAAGTCGGCAAAAATCTGGTCGTCATCTAGCA
The DNA here is from genome assembly GCA_010092845.1 of Chloroflexota bacterium. GTDB lineage: Bacteria > Chloroflexota > Anaerolineae > Aggregatilineales > J027 > J027. The sequence continues at coordinate 18,259 of JAADYW010000006.1, read as the reverse complement.
CATCTTCGAGGCGTTTGTTCAGGATTTCGCGCGAAGTACGCCGATCAATTCCCATCACGTAGTCGCCTACCAGGGTGCGCAGTCGGGCACCACTGACCCGGTTCTCGCTGGTCAGGATAATCGCCAATTCTTCCTGACTAAGCTCTTCCAGAGGGCGGCCGTCGGTTAGCGTCATTGGATCAACGGTATTGGAAACAGCCGTCATGGTGAAGGTGCCTTTAACGACGTTCCATAGCAGGGCACTCAGGGCGAACATACCAACCATAATGGCCATGAAATAATGAATCCGCCATACCCGGCCCGCAATCTGACGCGCCCGCGTATTGCGTTTGAGATCCTCGCCTTCAGGAAGCACCGTTGAGGCATCTTCGGCTTGATTGGGGATAAAGCGCCAGGAGATATTCAGGGTGATCAGGCCGCCAACCAGGGTGATCAGCCCGGCCATAATGGCGCGGATGAACTCCAGCGTGTCGGTGCGAGCCCCTTCAACCGAGAATGCGATTGGTAGGAAATTGTCGCTGCTGCCAACGGAGACCCCAAACGCCAGATCGTCGGCGATGCGGATGTTGTCAAGTACCGCCCCCAGAACGATCTGAATGATTTCCAGGATCAGATAGGTGATCGGCTTGAAGACGAATAATCCGATTAAAGCCGCGACTAGCCCGAGCAGGAGACCGACCCACAAGCCATTGCGAGGTTCGTATCCCTTGCGCCCCAGTACCCGGGGAGCTGTCAGCATGGCATAGTCCATAACCAGCAGTGACATCAACAGCCACTGTACAAAAGCTACTCTATCCATCAGTTACTCCTCATATTCGCAGATTGCCGGGGCTACTTATTCGTAGACCTCGCGGAAGGCGCGGACAAGCAGACGCCCGATAATGTTCAGGGTGAGCGTCATAAAGAATAACAAGAAACCGATGGCGTAGAGGCTGTTGTAGTCCACGGAGTTATAGCTGATGTCGCCACCGCTAATACGTGCAATATGTCCTGTCATTGTCTCGGCGAAGTCAAAGGGGATGATGGTGAACTGGGGGCCAGCACCTGCCGCAATGGCCACAATCATTGTTTCACCTACGGCGCGTGAGATCGCGATGATTAGCGCCGCGATTATCCCGGAAAGCGCTGCTGGCAGAACGACACTCACCGTTGTCTCCAGTTTGGTTGCCCCCAGGCCGGCGGCACCCTCGCGCAACGAACGCGGGACGGCGCCAAGGGCATCTTCACTCATTGAGGCCACCAACGGCAAGATCATTACTCCCATAACCAACCCGGCCGAGGCCATGTTGAAGACGCTCACGGTGTTGTTACCAAAAACCTCGCGCAGGATGGGGGTCATAAACGTCAGGGCGAAGAAGCCGTACACCACAGTGGGGATACCGGCAAGTACCTCAAGAATAGGTTTCAGAATCCGCCTGATCCTGGGGTTGGCGTATTCGCTGAGAAAGATGGCCGCACCCAGACCAAACGGCACGGCGACGAGCATGGCGGTAAATGAAGTGATCAGAGTGGAGAGCACCAGCGGCAGCACACCCAGTTTCAACTGCCCAGGCTGCCATTCAGTGGTGGTGAAGAACTCAACCAGTGTGACGTTCTCGCAGACTTCACCCTGGCCGAAGCCGCCCGCCTGCACACATTGTTCTACTGTGAACAGCCTGACGGCCTGGCTCCCGAGGGTAACGACAATGCCGATTGTCGTAAAGATCGAGACGAAACCGCAGAAGAACAGAATACCGGCGATGATCGTCTCATCCAGCCGTAGCTTCCGTTCCAGGCCCATTTTGCCAGTTTGGGTCGCTGGCGTGGTCGTCGCCGATTGGGACGGGGAGATTGTTTCGTTTTGCGCCATTGGACACACTTCCTAAATTTTCAGAACTAAACCCGGAGTACTTTAGCATGGCCAGTGTAAATACCGAATAAAACTCTGCCAAGAACGCTTTACCAAAAAAACCTGGGGAGAGAGTTTTTCATCTCTCCCCAGAACCTGGGTCATAACCTGCCGGCAATTAACCAGCAGGATTCAGATTTTGTACTGATTTACTGCGCGGTCGCGATCTGCCACTTCAGGCGGGCCAGGTTCAGCGCGTCGGCGCTGGCCGGGAAGTAGCCAACCTCACCAATCACGTCGTTGACGTTGGTCAGGTAGTAGTTGATGAAAGCAGCAACCTGCGGCTTCTCGGCCATGATGTTGGCGTCGCTGTAGATGAACAGCGGGCGGGCCAGCGGATAGGTGAAGGCGTCAACGGTCGAAGCGTTGGCAGTGATGCCGTCGATCGAGATGATGTTCAGGATATCCTGGTTCTGCTGGTAGTAAGCATAACCGAAGTAGCCAATGGCGCCTTCGTCACCGGCGATACCTTCAACCAGAACGTCGTCATTCTCGGACATCTGCGGGTTACCGGCCAGAGCAGCCTCTTCGTCCTCTTCCAGCACGACCTCAACGAAGAAGTCAAAGGTACCGCTGTCGGTGCCGGGGATATAGAGGGTGATCGGGAGATCAGGATAGCTGCTGTCAACTTCGTTCCAGTTGGTGACTTCACCGCTGAAGATCTGGGCCAGTTGCTCGAGGCTCAGGTCGGTGACGAAGTCATTGCTGACGGTCACGGCCACAGCGTCGGTACCAACGCGGAACTCGATCGGGTTACGACCGTTTTCCTGGCAGGACTCAACTTCGCTGTCCTTGATCGGGCGGGAGGCGTTGCTGATGTCGGTCTCAGCGTTGACGCAGAAGCGCTCAAAACCAGCACCGGAACCGATGATGTCGATGGTCGGAACGGTGGTGGCGCCTTCTTCTTCCCACTGGCTGGCGATGGCAACGCTCAACGGACCAACGGTGGAGCTACCAGCGGTGACAATCTCACCCTCAGCAGCAGCCGGGTCAACCTCGGGCAGCTCGACGGGCGGAATAACCAGGCCGTCGATGACGTGGACAACACCGTTGCCGGCGGTCAGGTCAGCGGCGGTCACGGTCGCGCTGTTTACGGTTACGGTCTCGCCGTCCTTGCAGACTTCCAGAGTCGCACCGTTGACGGTCTCGACGTCCGTGCAGCCTTCGGCGATGTCACCGGCCATGATCTGGCTGGGGACAACGTGGTAGGTCAGGATGTTGGTCAGCAGCGCGGTGTCCTCAAGCGCAGCGTTGAAGACGAGCTCGGGCAGCTCTTCAAAAGCGGCATCGGTCGGCGCGAAAACGGTCAACGGACCTTCACCGGTCAGGGCCTCAGCGGCTGTCGGGTCGGCCAGGGTCAGGGCTGTCGCCAGGGTGGCGTGCTGATCGCTGCCATTGATCACGTCAACAACTGTGGCGGGGTCGTCCTGAGCGAAGATACCCATGCTGGGTACGGCAACGACCAGGACCAGAACGAACACTAGAAGCTTAGCAAAGGTTGATTTACGCATATTGATTAGTTTTCCTCCTGAAGCGTAAATGTACCGTAGATTTGATGGAGACGCGGGGATAGTAACGAGGCCAGATAAAGCCGGATGAAACTGAAGTTTAAATTTTGGCACGGTAAGGGTAAAGCTTCTTTAAGTTTCTGGGGAGTCGACCTCGGCAAGTGTGAAGAAGAAGGTCGTTCCTTGACCCTCGACGCTATCTACCCAGATCTTGCCACCATGGGCGCGAACAATATGGCGTGCGATGGCAAGGCCCAGCCCCGTCCCATCATTGCGGGAGCGGTCCACCTGGAAAAAACGCTCGAATATACGGGGTAAGTCCTCGCGATTGATGCCTCGTCCGGTGTCGTGAATGGCGATCGTGACTTCGCCGTTACTGGCTGTCGCACTGATATCGACCGCACCGCCTTCCGGGGTGAATTTGATGGCGTTATGCAGGATATTCTTGACCACCCGCTCTATATAAGGGGCATCAGCCAGAACGCTAATCTCTTCAGGTACAGCGAGGGCAATCGTCTGAGATTTGTTTTCCGCCAGCGCGGCCTGGGTTTCAACGGCCGAGGCGACGGGCTGTCTGAGGTTGGTGGGGGTCAATTTGATCGGCATTTGGCCGGACTCGATCAATGAGAGATCGCGCATTTCCTGAACAAGCTGGGTCAGGATATCGACCTCGCGGCGGATATTGGCCAACATCTTGCGGCCCTTTTTTGACTTGCGGACCGCGTCATCTTGCAACGTGTCGGCTAGCAGACCGATAGACGTGATAGGGTGCCTGAGCTCGTGTGAAACATTGGCCACCATCTCACGCCGGGCCAGCTCAGCGCGCTTAAGGGCAGTAATATTGTGCAGTGTCAAGAGACAAACGGTGCCGCGGTTGGTCTCCGCACGACGCGCGCGCGCTTGGAACTTCTGGCGCTCGATATCGAGCAAGCGCTCGGCGAGATCGGCTTCCTCACCGAGGACTTCGTGGACCAATTCATCGATACCATTGTGGCGCAACGAGGCGATGAGGGTCTCGCCCAGCATCGGCGTGTTGGCCAGCTCCATCGCAACTGGATTGGCCAGGAGAACCACCTGGGAAGCATCCAGCAGAATTATCGCATCATCAGCAGTATTGATGAAGGTATCCTGGACTTGCTTCAGGTAAGTAATCTCCGACTGCAGTTCTAGCTGGCGCTGGTTGGCGTTGGCAAGCTGATCTGTCAGTCTGTACTTCTCGCGCCGTAACTGCATCAACTGTGCTGTCAGGCCAAGAAGCAGCAGTATCGCCAGTACGAGAGCTGCCAGTAGCATAGCTACTCCTCGAACCGGTAACCAACACCGCGCACCGTAACGATCCGCCGCGGATTTGAAGGATCTTCCTCGATTTTCTCGCGGAGCCAGCGGACATGGACATCAACTGTCTTGCTCTGGCCGCTGTATTCATAGCCCCAGACGCGCTCCAGGAGTAGGTCGCGGGAGAGAACAGCGCCCTTGTTGCGCATCAATGCCGCCAGAAGATCGAATTCCTTGTGCGTGAGGCGCAGTTCTTCGGTCCCACAGGTTGCGCGCCGCGCGATTAGGTCCAGGATGAGGTCACCCGATTGAAGGCGGTCAAGTGTGCTGCGCTTGGATGGGGCGCGGCGCAGGACTGCCCGGACGCGCGCCAGGAATTCCCCCAGGCTGAATGGCTTAACGATATAGTCGTCAGCGCCGGTCTCCAGGCCAATGATACGATCCACCTCTCCGTCGCGTGCTGTCAGCATCACGATAGGGACATCGGATTCATTGCGCAAGATGCGGCAGATGGAGAGACCGTCCAGGGTCGGAAGCATCACGTCCAACACAATGAGATCCGGGGTGTGCTCGCGAGCAAGACTCAAGGCTTCGGCACCGTCACCCGTTTCGGCAACCTGATACCCTTCCTTCTCCAGATTAAAGGCCAGGGTTTTGCGCAGTGTTTTGTCGTCTTCTACAAGTAAGATCTTCATGAGTTTTCCTTCTCTGGATCGACCATTCCAAGTCCGTTGAATGGATGCATTTCGGCTTGCGGGCCGAATAAGTTTGCAGGCGATACGCATCTTAGAAACCGTCTCTATTGTACAACGCGCTTGCGTTTAGACCATATCCGAATTCTCTTAGCGAGATCCGAGGCTATCTCGCAATAGTTCTCTGATATGGCTACGCAACCAACGCCAAACACCATAGAAGCTGGGGCCTCCCATCGCAACCAGGGCCGCCACGGCCCGGAGCTTCCCGCGCAACAAGTGATGTAGCGTCTGGTAACTGACCCGTGTGATCGTCTTATGGATATCGTCCTGGCGAAAAGGTATGGGACACACCGCGCAGATTAGTGTCTCAGCGCGGCGTGTTGCTGGATTCTCTGCGGCCATGCCACGGATCATCGCCACACCGGGCTGCTTGTTGCGCGGCTGTGTGTGGCGATTGATGGCGCGCGCGCCCTGATAAGGCTGACTATTGTAGATCGACATCAGGGATTCCTTGCCCGAATAGGTGCCGAAGTCGTCCCGTGCAGCGGCGGTGCCGCAACAGGGAGAGATGCGCCCATCTGGATTGAGCACGATAGCGCCGTAGAGCCACGAACAGGGCCTTCCATCGCGAAGTTGGCGTTGGCCGGACCGTTGATAGGGGTGCCCGGGATGGTACAGGTTGTATTGTGACTGGGTGGAGGGCGAGAATCCCGCATCGAAGGGCGAAACCGGCATCTGTGCCCCTTCAACAATGATGCAGTCTGCACCCCACTCCCGGTAACACGCCTTGGCGGTACTGATTTCGTGCTCGTTGTGCGCGAAGACCAGAAACTGCCAGACAATCTCCGGTTTGTCGCGGCGCTTATGATCACGGGCGGCGCGTAAGCGCGACATATTCTCGCGCACCCGCCCGTGGTCTCCCTGGCGACGATAATGTCCATACGTGGCGGCGGAGACTCCATCAAGTGAGATGACAATTCGGTCAAGGCCGCTGTCGATAAGTGCCGCAAGATAGTCGTCGCTGAGCGCAACACTGAAATTCGTGCTGAGCGTAACCTGCATATGCTGCTGCTTTGCATAGCGGATCATGGCTGGAGTCTCGGGATGCAATAGCGGTTCGCCCCAGTTGTACATGTACAGCTCGAAGATGTATTCACCGATTTCGTCAATGGCGGCGGTAAACAGATCCCAATCGAGACGCACCGGAGAGCGCAAATTCAGCCGCAGGCCAGTGGGACATGCCGGGCAACGCAGGTTGCAGAAAAGGGTCGGCTCGATATACGCGACGATAGGATAATGGTCGACCACTTCTCGCCTCAGTAGCATGTTCAGGCGCAGTTTGAAGAGATTGCGGTAGGCGCGCAGGCTTTTCATCTTTTTCGCCCTTGAGAGGATACCCACTTGCCAGTGTGTCGGGCCGCCCATATCAATGGCTGGGTTGTGATATACCACAGATGCGCCCGCCAGCTGAAATCCGGGAACTCCTGACGGAGCGCTGACCAGCGTGTTAACAGTCCTCGCGCTGGCGTTTCGGGATGCAACAGGCTTGTGATACTGGCTGGCGAAAGACCATAGCGGTAGGCCGCGCGAAGCCGGTGCTCAAGAGTCAGGTAGTAGCGATGACAGACCCAGGCGGCTGGCTCATAGTATATGACGCGCCCCTGCTCTCGCAATGTCATATCGATGGTAGTGTCATCAGCATACCAGGTCGTTGAGTCACTCTGTGCGCCCAGCCAGACCGCGCGGCGAAATGAACGATTCCCGCCAAAAGAGAACCAAACTTGCCCTGCGTGCCCGAAGCGGCTGTTCCACTGCGTGTTCATCGTTTCGAAATACGCGATATGCCCTCGATACTGCTTCGCGCCAGCCAGATTCTGGCGTGCGGCAGGGGCCAGGCTCCCGGCGATTCCATCTGCGTCCGGGTGGGCTGCATAGGCGTTCGCGTAGGCAGACAGCCAATGCGATGGCGCGATGCAATCATCATCGAGGAAGACGAGAACCTCCCCGGTGGCCAGTCGGGCGCCGTTGAGTCGTGCTGCTCCCCACCCTTGTTGCTGTTGGCGCAGGTGTGTTATCCAGTGTGATCGAAGATATGGATGCAACGCTCTATGGGTCGATGTGCGGCTGCCATCGTCAACGACAATCACTTCGTCGGGCGGGTGCCATTGCGCCAGGATGCTGTCGAGACATTCAGTAAGCCAGCGCGGCCGATTGTGAGTGGTTATGATGACGGAAAACGTTGTCATGGGCGGTAGGGTCTCTGCTTGGCCGCTTCGAGCCACTGATCGATCTGTTCGGCGGATGGTGGCGCAACCTGCCGCGAGTAGCCCCAAAGCTTGATCTCGCGCCCCTGGTATTTGCGGCGCCTGAACTTGCGTGCCAAATAGAGCAATGTCGCGCGCAGCAGGATCATCGGTAGCTGCGCCAATAGGAGTGAAGGAAGGAGGGTTGGCCAGTGGGTCGGACGCGCAAATCGCAAGAAGAACAGCGCGTGATTGCGGGTGCGCAGATACGTCTGCCAGATAAAGCGTTTCTCCCCCGAGCGCCCGACGTGATGCAGCACCTTGGCTCGTAGGGCGACGGCTGTCTTGAAGCCGAAACGCCGCGCTGCCAGGCAGAGTTCAGCATCCTCAAAATAGGCCGTATAAAATGTTCGCAGGCCGCCAGTTCTAGCGAAGATATCGCGTTTGGCCATCAATGTGCAGCCCCACACGTAGTCAATCAGGTGGTAATCCTTATCTGTAGATGCATCCTCGCGCCGGCGCAGGAGCACGCGGCCCCACCGAAAATCGAGATCGCCCCCCAGATCCTGAATATCGGCGCGTAGGGTGCGTTGCATCACGGGACCAACAATGCCGATGGTAGGATCGCTTTCTGTGATCCGGATCATCTCCGACAACGCATCCGACGCCAGGATCACGTCGTTGTTCAACAACATGATCCAGTCGGCACCGGCATCAAGTGCCCAGCGGATCCCCTGGTTATTGCCCCGAGCATAGCCATGATTGCTGGGGTTGGCGATGGTGTGGATAGCCGGAAAGTGCTCGCGTACGATCCGGACGGTGTCATCCTGCGAGCCGTTGTCTACCAAGACGGCCCGCCAGTTGGGATAATCGAGACGCTGAAGTGAGGCCAGACAGTTGAGCGTATCCTCCAGGCCATTCCAGCTAATAATAACGATGGCAACGCTCGGATTTTTGGTCTTAAGAGTCACGGGCATACTCCTGGAGTACGAAGTCGCTGCTGTTTGATGGCACAGTCATAAGCCGCCAGCAAGCGTGCCATGCTTCGCTCCCAATTCAACTGGTGATGGATGTATTCGAAGCCAGCCACCGCGAGGCGATCTCGTTCCTGGCGGTTGGCCAGGAGATGATTGACCGCCGCGCGAAAGCTGGGCGCATCATCGGCGATGTAGGCGGCTTCGCCTGGCGGTGCGCCAACCCCTTGGTTACCCAGCGACGTGGTCACAACCGGGCGTTTGGCGGCCATTGGCTGGGCAACCTTCACCAGCATCCCGCCCCCGATGAAACTGGGCGAGACTGCGATATCGGTCTCTGGCCACAGCGCTGCTATGTCGTCACGAAGTCCTGTAACTTCGACGTTTTGGACGCTGGCTGCCTTCTCAAGTAGCCAATCCGGCGGGTAAGCACCACCGATTACCAGCTTAGCACCAGGATGGTGGGCAATCACGCCAGGCCAGACAGCATCGATCAGGAAGCTGGCAGCATTGCTGTTTGCTATCCGGTCCATCGCACCTACAAACGTTATTCTTCCGGGGGATGGCGGCCTGTCTGCATATCGCTTCATCCGTTCAGCGTTGATCCAGGGTGGAACAATGAACACGCGATCATGTCCGGCGAGGTGGGCCAGGCTGCTGGCATCATGCGCTGAGCAGGCCAGAATCGCGTCAGCTACGCGAACGCTGGCGGCTTCGATTTGGGTTAGCGTGTGCGCACGGCGGCGGGCCTGCCGCTTCTGGCGCCCCGGCGGATACAGGTCAACTTCGCGGGGCCGGACCTGGTGCTCAACGTCCAGGGTGCCGAGTACGGTCGCCACTTGCTGCGGGATGTACTGATGGTAACGTCCCATCTCGGTCCATGCCAGATGCACGACATCAATCGCGTGGTTCTGGCAATAGGCATGGATATGCCGGGTAACTTCATGGTGGGTGCGTCTTCCCAGACGCCAGGGATGCAACCAGCCACCCTGTATGAGTTGGTTGAACTTTTGCCCAAGGCGATAGGCAGGCCACACGACTGTCACGCCCTCGCACAACTCGCGGAGTGATGCCAGCTCGGCAGCGTCCTCATCCCATCCATAGCCAAGCACATAGACCTCATACCGAGCCGACAACCACCTGACGATCTGGTGGATGTGCTGGCCACCGGCATGGAAGCTATTCTGATGCGGCAGCCAGGGCGAAACGATCAGAATACGCATCAGGGGAATCGCTTTCGAATGCGCCAGGCCAGGATGACCCATCCCGGTAAAACGCTCACGGAAGTCGTGAGTGCGACACCAATATGCCCCAGATGGGGGATCAGGAACAGGGCGCCTAGTGCTGTCAGCAAGAGGCCGGTGGCGGCACCAAGTAATGGCCAGGCCGGCTTCCCTTCGGCATAGTGCATCAAGACTAGCGGCTGTAGGCTAACTAGCAAGACGAAGCGCGGCAACAAGACGATGGTCATGCTCAGCGTTTCCTTTCCGGATTTCCAGTCAAGTAGATCGCCGCGCAGCACACCGGCGGCAAGGGTGCCGACGATCATCCCCGCCACAAGACCATACCCTGTTGCCCGCACGTGCGACCACCGCAGCAGTGGCCCGGAGTGGTCATCTGTGCCAGTTGACCACTGTGGATAGACAGGCAGCACCGCCGCCGCCACGATAATCGCCAGCAGTGCTTCCCAACCGCGGCTAGCGACTGCGAAAGCAGTGACCTGGCCGGTACCGAATTGAACCATGGCGGCGCGTTCCACCAGAATCTGGAGATGGTTGACGCCTGCGGCCAAGCTCAAGGTCGCCAGCGCGCCAAAGAGTGGCTTGATATTCGTCGATGGCTGCGACACCGTGGCCGATGATGGCCAGATCTTGAGGTTGTGGGCAAAGACCGCACATTGGAAGGCGACCAGTGTTGCTGCGACTAGCGTGACCAATGGCAAGACAGTCCCGGGTGATCCAGGCAGCAGTGCATAACCAGCCGTGGTCAGGGTACTCCCCCCAAGAAGGGCCAGGCGGATCTGCACAAGTTGATCTTCAGCCATGAGAATGCCGCGCCAGAGACCGCCGAGCGCTGCCGGGATAATCTGTGCTCCCAGGGCAAGCCCCAACCATAAGCTCAAAGCTAGCGATAGCCCGGACCACGCTGCCCATATGCTGACGATGGCCATGCTCAGCAGACCACCCAGGATGCTGAGCAGTGTCACGATTATGGTGATCCCGCTGACGAAGCCGTCCCGTGTTTTGTTGCCTTGCTGGTGTGCCTGATGATAGAAGGCGGGCAATGCCATCTCCAGCCCGCTCAAGAGTAGCCCGGAGGTGATGAACCAGGGTACACTGCTGACCACCAGAAAGAAATCGGTGTGTGGATGAGGTGACCACCGCGCCAGAAGGAAGAACTGGCCTGCCAATCCACTGAGGGTTTGTAGTGCCTGTAGGCCGGCAAGGATGCGGCTGCGAGAGCCCCATTGCGTTCGTGGCCGGCCAACGGTCTTTATCGCCGCCATTTGTAGTCATCCCATGCTTGCTGGGCTTCCCGAGCCCGTGCCTGCCACGCATTGGTCGCTGTGATGTCGCCCTGGTGCGCAGCAACGATCGACATGGCGCCGTAGTAACGTGGGTAGTCAGCCAGCAGCGCCTCTGCCACGGCCAGGTCTGCTAAGGCAGCGTCGATGTCACCGCCATCAAGATAGGTCAGGGCCCGGTCGATGCGCAAATCGGGGTCACGGGGGCTCAGTGCCACCGCGTGGCTATAGGCGATAATGGACTCATCGGCCAATTCCTGCCGGTCTGTGGCCCGGAACCAGCGGCGCAAGTACATACCGCGTTCGCGCCAGTAGGCAACGATCTGTGGCTGTTCGCCAGTAAGCGACGCCAGGATAACCCCGCCGCTTGCCCAATGATCCTCCGCGCCCGTCTGCGTTGCGATCTGGGCATGGAGGCGTGCTTCGATCTGATGGTAGATCTCAGGCGTCGGGGCCACACGACCTGCCGTCTCGATACCTCTCAAGGCCACCTGGTCGCACTGCTCCTCCTGGCATCGTGTCTCCCCGTAATAGCCGAGTACATCGGGTACAAGCATCCACAACGCAAGCCCCAGGCCAGCTAATGCCACTATCTTGCCAGCTATGGGCCGCGTACGATGCGGGACTACAGGGCGCGGCCCCGGTTTGCTCAATGCCATGCCCAGCAGGACCCAGAACAGCAGACCACTTGTGACCGACTCGAAGGAGAAGGTATTGGCCACCAGATTGGCAGCCAAGCTCCCGCCGACTGCGGCTATAATGAGCTGTTCTTGTTGGGATTTGCCAGGCGCGCGAATGGTTCTGACAAGCGCTTGAAGGACGAGCGCGAGGAATGCAAGGTAGATGCCCAGGGCTACCACACCGCTCTCGACGGCAACACGCAGGATAAGATTATGCGGCCGGCCACCCATTGCCTCAGGACCGCCGAAACGGGCCAGTTCTGGGGGCGTATACTGCTGTAGCACGATACGATAGGTCCCAGGACCGTAGCCAAGCCAGGGCCGGTCACCGATGGCGTCAAGGGTGGCGACCCAGGCCGAAATCCGGATTTGGGCTGTCGCACCAGACCAGCGGAACAGCGACGTGGCGGTTTGCAAAGGATGTGGGGCGTCGTTGGGCAACGGTGGGATGACAACACTCAGCATGACGAGCATTAGTAGTCCAGCACATACCGCAACCAGCAGCAACCGTGCTAGGGCCTTCTGCTGATAGACCCAGAGGAAGCCAACGAGTGTAACGGCAAGGCCGGTTAGCGCGGCCAGCCACCCTGCCCGGGAGTAAGTTAGCACGAGGCTCAGCATCTGCAGTGTGATCAGAAGGATAACGCAGCTTGTCCACCAGTGCCGGCGCAGCATCCAGGACCGCGCGAGGCCAAGCGGCAACACCATCGCCAGGTATGCGGCCAACAGATTCGGGTGGGCCAGCGTCCCCGCCAACCGCGCAGGATCCTCATCCGGTACAAGAACCTCGATCCCGGCCCATTCACATATCGCGCACACCACAACTGGCACACTGCCGAGAATGATGGCATCCAATGTGAAAAGCTGTCGGTGCAGGGTCATGATCTGCCGGCGCGCGAGCCAGAACAATCCGAAGCCAATTCCCGTAATCAATAGACCATTGCGCCAGGCTGGATCACCCCACAAGCTCCAATGTGGCAGTACGGAGGCCGCTGTCGAAGCGAGCATCACCACCATGAGAATCGCCATGCACTGCTCAATACGATCCGGTGGCTGCTGCTGGATACTTGTGCGCGCAAGGCTCCACCCCCACAGAAGGCCCGACATGAGCACCAGTAGGGCTGCTTTGTCCGGTTCATATTGCCACCGGCTGTAGGGATTGTAGGCCAGCGGAATCAGGATAAATAGTAGCCCCCACAGCAGCCACGGGAATCGATAGGGGCTATCCAACCAGCTCTTAAGACCAGCGAAGCGCGGCACGGTCAGGTCACTCGGCGGGAGTCAACGCGTGTTAGTCAACATCTAGTAGCTGGGATCTACCAGAACCAGGATGACCTGGCTGATGGTCCCTGAGTTCGACGTTGCCTCAAGGGTATAGTTTGTCGGGTTATCCGGTGGGCACTTGAGCGCACTGCCGGTCAGAGGGACTTCTTCAAGCGTACTGGTCGAGGCGCTGGTTGTCCGCAGGACAACACGTTCAGCATTCGCAACCGACCAGCTTATCGTGACGCACTCTGCTGGCCGCACCTGGTAGGTATCGGCGACAAAAAACGCGATCGTCGGCAGCGGCTGAGCGGTTGGGGGCAACGGTGTTGGCGACGGTGGCGCAATAATCGCCGTGTTGATTACGGGCACCTCATCGAGGGCCTCGTGCAACCGTACGCTGCGGGCAAAGACCCAACCCAGCTCGCCGTCGGGTGCCTCCACCTGGACCCAGGTGTTGTCAGCCAGCCGCCCCGTGAGGCGCAAACCGGTGTTGAAGGGAACGGTCACCACGACCTGGCTCCCATATCCCGGATCACGCCTGATTTCAAGCTGTTCCACGCTGACGACGGCATCTGGTGTGGGCGGGATTTCTTCCAGCCCGAAGGCGGTTTCAGCCGGGCTACTCCAGAGGATGACGGGTTCATTCCCGCCAGGTGCTTCCCAGATAACGGTGCTCTCTACCGGATCGTCCAGAGGATGAAAGGCTAATACACCGGACTGGTCCAGGCTGATAAAGCCTTCAGGAAGGCCGGCTGCAGTCGTAATTGTGGGATCTAAGCCGCTTTCAGCGCCCGTCTCGAGGTTCAGCGCATGCCACTGTGGAGGATCAAGGGGCGTGGGACTGGCTGAGAATAACACCAGCGTGCCACCAGCGGCCCATTCCACCTGCCAGTGGATTTGGTCTGCCGACTGGCGCAGCGGCACATCAACGCTGTCGAGCCCGGTCCCTATCGCATTGAAAGCTGTGACCGGGGCCCCCGCGGCTAGTTCGACGGTATCTGTTTCAGGATCAACGTATGTGAAGACCATCGTGCCTTCATCCGGGAGGACATCAAGCCGGCTGCGGGTATAGGGGCTATCAGCCGCGACATCATCATCCAGATCCCACGCAAAGGCAGGGTTCTCGGCGCCGAGTGGCTGGCCGTATTCGATGAATTGGGTGTGGACAGTGTCGTCGGCGAAGTAGACGATCTTAGGATACACGGGTGGAATCAGTTCGGAGAAGTCCAGAGCTTCCAGGGAGGGATTGGTATAGTCAAACACATTCAGTGAATCCCCCGTTGCCACCTCGAAGATGATTACGCGCCAGGACTGATCGCTGGCTGTAGCAAAGCCAATCGCCAGCCGTTCGCCATCAGCGTCATAGGCATTCCGCGATCCAGCGAATGGCCGTTCAGTAGCCAGGATCACATCCTCGCCGGGCGCAGCCTGGTGGATCTGGAGAAACTCGCGGGCCTGAATGTCGAAGAATCCGAGGCCAGTATTGCCATTCTCTAGCTCCGCGGCAATGGTCATAAACCGGCTGTCTGGCGAAATGCTGATCTGGGGCGAACTGATCTCGGGCGCGATCTCATCGGGTAGGCGCGGCCGTGGGATAGCAGCTTGCTCGCCGCTGTCATTGATGAGGTACAGCATGTCCGTTGCCGGGACATAAGTCCAGGCCCACCATTCGCCTTCTGGCAGTTCCTGAGCGGAAGTCGAGGCCACGGCGGGCGACCGGGAAGTAACTGAAACGCCGAAAAGAAATGCGCCAAATAGTATAGCGGTTAACAGCACAAAAGCTGTGCTTCCTGAGCGGTGTCCGGTGCAGTTCATATGTGTTAAGGTCCTCCTAAATGTCATCTGGTACAGTTCCATTTTAGCGCTAAATTATGATTATCACCTGGGATGGCTGCACTAGATTAAGGAGCAAGCATGCACACTGCGGTGTTGATCTTTCCTCACCAGCTTTACGCTGAGCATCCAGGGTTCGCACCGGATCGACAGCACATTCTGATCGAAGATCCGCTATTTTTTGGCGATGACCACTATCCAGCGCGTTTCCACAAACAGAAGTTGGTGATGCACCGCGCCGCGATGAAGCGCTTTCAAGCAGAGATCATCCAGGCGAAGGGCTATGTCAGCCGTTACATCGATTACCAGCATGCCCGCACAGCGGAGGTTATGCAAGCCATCGCTGCTGATGGTATTCAGGTAGTGCATGTCATTGATCCGACAGATGATGTGCTCGAGCGACGGCTTCGGCGCTATAGCCAGCGCTATGGGCTGACGTTGCAGATTCATCCCAGCCCGAACTTCCTGACGAGCCGGGAGGAGATCGACCAGTATTTCAGTGGGCGCGATGGCTACTTCCAGACTGATTTCTATGTCCACCAACGCCGCCGCCTTGCTATTCTCGTCGGAAGCGACAACAAACCCATCGGTGGCCGCTGGACATACGATACTGACAATCGCCAACGCTACAAGGGCGAGGTGCCATTGGCGGCGCGCCCCACCACGCGGGACAACCCTTACGTCCGTGAAGCACAGCAGTATGTCGAACGACTTTTCCCCGGAAATCCTGGCGAAACCACGACGTTCATTCACCCTACATCACATGCTGAGGCGTCTGAGATTCTAGATACGTTTCTACGCGAAAAGTTTCGGTATTTCGGACCCTATCAGGATGCGATTGTGGCCGAAGAACCGTTTGTATTCCATTCGCTGCTGAGCGCGGCGCTGAATAGTGGCTTGCTTAGCCCGCGCCAGGTGATTGACGCCGCGCTAAACTTCGCCACCGAACAAGATATCCCGCTGTCCTCACTCGAAGGCTTTATCCGCCAGATCGTCGGTTGGCGGGAGTTCATCCGGGCGATCTATATTCGTGAAGGCTCGTTCCAGCGCACGCGTAATTTCTTCGGCCACACGCGCACCCTCGATCAGCGGTGGTATAGGGGAGAAACCGGCATTCCACCGGTCGATACTATTATCCAACGCCTGAACCGATATGCCTACGCGCATCACATTGAGCGCCTGATGGTGCTGGGCAACTTCATGCTGCTGTGCGAGATTAATCCGGACGAGGTCTATCGCTGGTTCATGGAGATGTTCATCGACGCCTACGACTGGGTGATGGTGCCCAATGTCTATGGCATGAGCCAGTATGCTGATGGTGGGCTAATGACGACTAAGCCCTATATCAGTTCCTCGAATTACATCCGCAAATTGAGCGACTATGGCCGTGGCCAGTGGGCCGAGATCTGGGATGGCCTCTACTGGCGATTTGTGGTGAAACATGAGGGGTTCTTCCGCGACAACCCACGTCTGGCGCTGATGGTCAGCCACCTCGACCGGATGGATGACAAGCGGCGTGCCCGGCATCTTGACACGGGCCAGGTCTTCCTCGAGACGCTATAATGGTATCTCTGCTGATTTTTCGCGATTATGAAAGGCCACTCGATGGCAGTTGAACCCCTTGCCTCTCGCATCCGGCCCGCTACACTGGAAGACTATATTGGGCAATCCCATCTAGTTAGCCCTGGTAAGCCGATTTATGTGGCAATCCAACAAGGCCGGCTGTTCTCGATGCTCCTATGGGGTCCGCCCGGCGTGGGCAAAACCACCCTGGCCCGGATTTATGCCGCCGGCGTGGGCGCCCATTTCGTTGAGCTTTCGGCGGTGGCGGCGGGAAAACGCGATGTCCGGGATGTCGTTGAGATGGCCGCAGGCCAGGATGTACCAACGGTGCTCTTCCTGGACGAAATTCATCGCTTTAATAAGGCTCAGCAGGATTTCCTGCTACCCTCGGTGGAACAGGGTATTATCACCCTTATCGGCGCGACGACAGAGAACCCGAGCTTTGAGGTGATTGCCCCGCTTCTGTCACGATGTCGGGTATTCGTACTGAACCGCTTAGAAGAAGACGAGATCCTGCAGGTGGTCGAGCGTGCTGTTGATATGGTGGTCCGAGATGGGCTTCTCGCGTCGAACAGGGTTGATGAGGATGTCGGCCACTTTCTGGTAGAGCTGGCAAATGGGGATGCGCGCCGGGCCATCAATGTCGTGGAGAACACGGCTTCGTTGTACGGCGAGCTAACCGTCGAGACCCTCAAGCAGGCGCTGCAATCGATGTATCTCAATTTCGATAAAGCGGGCGACGAGCACTATAATGTCATCAGCGCCTATATCAAGAGTATGCGCGCCAGCAATGTCGATGCAGCTCTGTACTACCTGGCACGCATGGTTGAATCCGGTGAAGACCCCAAATTCATCGCGCGCCGCATGGTGATCTTTGCCTCGGAGGATGTTGGCATGGCCCAGCCGACGGCCCTGGTCGTGGCGAACGAGGTCTTTCGGGCCGTAGAGACGATTGGCTATCCTGAGTGCGCCATCAATCTGGCGCACGGTACAGCCTACCTGGCGCTGTGCAAAAAGGATCGCCGTGCCTATACAGCCTATTTCCGGGCGGTGGAGGACGTCAAGCGCTACGGGAACCTGACACCGCCGCTATCAATCCTCAACGCGCCCACGGCCTTAATGCGCGAGCAAGGCTATGGCCAGGGCTACCAAGCGTATACCAGTGCTGATCTGCTGCCCGATAAACTCAAGGGCAACCGTTATTATGATCCACCGCCAAAGGATAAAGAGAGCTAGTTCTACTGAGGAGCAAATCTTATGCGTGATTCTTATCTCACCACGACCGTTGGCCTGCGCCGTGATATCCCACCGATGCGCCTGTTCGAGAAAGCCAAGAAATTCGGGGTCTGGAACCCCAGCGACATCGATTTCAGCCAGGATATTGAAGACTGGAAAGGGATGGCTGAAGACGAAAAAGACCTGGTACTGCGTTTGACGTCGTTGTTTCAGGCCGGGGAAGAAGCCGTCACTTTGGACCTTCTGCCTTTGGTGATGGTCATTGCCCAGGAGGGCCGGCTGGAAGAAGAACTGTACCTGACAACGTTCCTGTTCGAGGAAGCAAAGCACACGGATTTCTTCCGCCGTTTTCTGGATGAGGTAGCGGGCACCTCGAGCGATCTCAGCCACTATTTGACTGACAACTATCGCCAGATCTTCTATCATGCCTTGCCCAACGCCCTGCAAAGTCTCAAGGAAGATGCTTCACCGTTGGCGCAGGCGCGCGCATCGGTAACATATAATATGATCGTCGAAGGCATGCTGGCGGAGACAGGTTATCATGCCTACTTCACTGCACTGGCCAAGAATGACC
>JAADYW010000312.1 GCA_010092845.1 Chloroflexota bacterium | reverse complement strand
GTTGCGATGTGGCAAGCCGAATGCCAGCACCAACGCCCGCAGCCGCCTAACCACATCATCAACGCCGGTCTGCAAAAGGCCTTGGCTGCTGAGACCGCCCTGGGACGGGCCCGAGACGCACTTTCACCTTAACGCTTATAGAGTGGGGTCTGGGATAAAGAGTTCAGATCCTTTGCGCCGGCGCACAACATGGCGATCCTGAGTTGGGTCGTGATCTCCCTCGCATAATCCAGGATAGCTTCAACCGATTGAGCCGCGGCCTTCAGGAAAGGGCTGGCGATACCGGCCGCTCGCGCTCCCAGCGCAATGCTCTTCGCAACATCAATGCCATCCCGTAGGCCCCCACTTGCCAGGACAAAGGTATCGGGAGCACCCTCGCGCACATACTGAATACTATCTGCCGTTGGGATTCCCCAGTCGGCAAAACTGCGCGCCACCTGGGCATGGAATGCATCCGGGGCACGATGATACTCAACCTCGCTCCACGACGTACCGCCTGAACCCGCGACGTCTATCGCCCGCACACCCGCCTTGGCCAATTGTGTCGCCATTTCTTTAGAGAATCCCCAGCCAACCTCCTTGGCGATGACCGGTACATCAAGCCGGGCGCACACAGCCGCCACCTTATCCAGCAGACCAGCGAAGTTACTATCACCTTCCGGCTGGACGGCCTCTTGAAGCACATTGAAGTGCAAAATCAGAGCATCAGCTTCAATCATCTCCACGGCACGCCGGCACTCATCGAGACCGTATCCATAGTTGAGCTGAACCGCACCGAGATTGGCGAACAACAAGATGTCCGGCGCAACGTGCCGCACCTGAAACGTGCTCGCCAGTTCTGGGTCTTCAATTGCCGCCCGCTGTGAACCAACACCCATGGCCAGGCCACGCTCCTGGGCAGCCGTTGCCAGGTTGGTGTTAATCGTCCTGGCCAGTTCGGTTCCTCCTGTCATTGACGAGACAAAAACAGGTGTCGTTAGCTGCTTGGTGAATAAGGTCGCGGTTGTATCGATAGCTGCAAGATCAAGATTTGGGACGGCCTGATGCATAAAGGCATAGCGCTCAAGCCCAGTTGTTAAACGGGGAAACTGCACATGCTCTTCCAGGTTGATACGGATATGCTCTTCCTTGCGCCGTTCGGTTGTCGGAGAATCAGGCGTAACTTTCGTCATCACTGTGTGTTCCTTGACATGTATTCACGTGGACACCATTGTGCCACGCGAGCTACGGCTTGAGCAAAAGATTGCCGCCGCCTCATGAGATTGTTAGGCAATCCAACGATGCAATTTCGTATCATGGTATTGGGTTTGCACCACAAAACCAGACTATACCCTTGCCGTTCATCGCAGTTGTAGGTAGGATACCTGCGTTGGCGATGCAATTGACTGGTCGTCGCGCTGGCACACGGCAATTTTACATGCGCATAGGTCCTGATAAAGGGTAGCGATTCCTTTGCAACAGTGGGAAAATGCCATACACGTGCATCTAATAATCTGATCACAACTTTTTAGAACCTGCATTGGAGGAAACCATGTCCGATACCAAGGAACGGGTCGTGTCGATTATCGCTGAACTACTGGGTGTCGATGAGGACAAAGTGACACCTGACGCCAGTTTCCGGGATGATCTCGAGGCTGACTCGCTCGATCTCGTTGAGCTCATTATGCGCTTCGAAGAAGAGTTCGGTGGCGAAATCTCCGTCGAAGAAGCGCAGTCTATAACCACCGTTGGCGAGGAGATTCAGTTTGTTGAAGACAAGATGAAAGCCTCTGGCAACTAGTTACCTGGCTGTATTGGCCGCTCCACAGTGTTATCAACGCAAAAAAGGGCAGCCTGCGCCCGCAGTGCAATCGCCCTTTTTGCGTTCTAGATAGCCGCAAACCAGTCATCTCACCGATCAAAACAAAGAACCGCTCCCTCAGGGGTCCGTAATTTTCTTGCAGTTGGCTCCGTCTCTAAGCTGGCTTACCACATCGTGCCACATCGAAGTCGAAAGGACAGTAGCACACGTGCACCGCAGTATAGGAATGGTTCTAGCACTGATCTTGGGCCTGGCGATCTGGTTCCCGCCACTCCCTCCTGGGTATGCTCAGGAGGGCCCCACCCCGATTGAAGCACCGGAAGTTTACACACTTGACCTGGTAGGATTCTCGCAGACCGAGGAGACTCAATTCCAGGTGACATTCTCGCTGGAAGGCACCGGTCCGGATAACAATAATGCCAGCATCGAGCTCGCCAACACGGTTGCCCTCCGCCCCGAACCGGCTGCGTTTTATGGGAAAACTGAGGCGACAGGTCATCTCGCCATTTTCGATCTAGTACCCGATGACGCCGTACAGCGCAGCATCACCAATGAGATGGCTTACCTCCGTAGCGGCCTCTATATTCATGCCGACTTAGCCGCCGAGGACCGCGACGCGTGTGGAATGAGCATCCTGGGTGCAACCCCCGCCGCGAACCAGCTCGATGCACATGTTCCGTTGCCGGCTGAGACGTTTCTCGCCTTCCCCGAGATACCGCGCGCATTGCCCGACGTTTCATTTGGGGATCAAGTTGCGGCACGTTACACGCTGTCGGGCTTCAGCAATTCCTCCATTGAAGACGGCAGCGCTGAAATCCACTACCTCCCCGATGAAGGGCGTCTGGTTTATTTTCACTTCGAGGGACAGGGTGATTTTGTTGCTGGCGAAACGACGGTGAAGGGTAGCCTGAGTTACACCTTCCAGATGATCCCGGACCAACCGCCCTATGCTTTTGAAGTCCCCCTTGCCTGCCAGAACCCGAATGTACAAGGCGTGCCAATCTTCACGCCGAGTGCCGAATGGCAGGTCCAGCAGAACAACGGCTATTTTCGCACCAATCGTTCAATTGACTATCTCACGCAGTTCTACGAGGAGCAATTGAGCGC
>JAADYW010000061.1 GCA_010092845.1 Chloroflexota bacterium | reverse complement strand
GGAGCGAGAATCTGGTCTACTCGCTCTGTGGGAAGGGGTTGGAAAGTTGCATGCACCCCGAGCAGGTGAACTGTGATTTTCTCAGGTGGAACGTCGAGCGATGCCATGATCTCCTGGCGAGTGCCTTCAGTCTGGGCAAAGATGTGATCAGCCCGACGTACCGCCGCGGATATCTGATCACTTTAGTAGCCCAGGCTTGCCCGCGTCTGTAAATGGGTAAAATCAAATAAATTTAGATCGTGTATGTTAATAACATGGCGGCGCGCCGCGCGGCGCGGCGGGATAAAATCCGGGCTATGCATTAGATCCAATCGTCGCGGCAGCAACTCTAATGATAGTGCCGTCCGCTCAAGGCGATGGTGCGCGGGCGTCAGGGCATCAACACGCTGGAAATTCGCCGCTGGGAGGTAGGATTGTTTGTCACCCAAGCGGTGGATGATCGTATAGTTGCTTTCATGATCAAGCTCTGCCAGGGCGAAGATCAATTGACGGGTATATTCAGCGATGCCACCCTTACGATAGGCTAACAAACGCGCATCAATCCCGATACGGGGTACCGTAGTTGTAGAGAACATGGTAAAAGTATAGCGGCCTTCAAGCCTGAATCCAACGCGATCTGTTGTATAATAGCGCAAAATAGCCTGGTTGACTGCCGGGCACCGGAAGAAGCAAGTCTTGAATTAAGGAGCAGTAGTCAATGGAATTACAGCAAGCCTTCAGGATGATCGAATGGCTGGATGAAGAACGGCGACGCGACAAAAACACCATCGCCAAACTCGAAGAACGACTGCTGCAGCAACAGGAATTGATCGAGCAACTCACCCGCAACCTGAACGGCATGGAGAATCAGCAGGCAACAATGCGCTCCCAATTCATGCCGGCTGAGCGCAGTACCGAGATAATCGAGCAGATGCGCACCGAGATGCACCAGTTAGTCGAGAGCATCGAAGCCAAGCGCCTGGCTGCCGAGCGCGAAACAGAACGTCGTCAGGAATACCAGCGAGAAATGGCGACACGTCCCCTACGCGAGATTGTTGAGCGTATCGACAAGATCGAGCAAAACATGGAGGATCTGGCTGCTGCACGGGCCGAACGTGACCGGGTTGCGACCGCGCTCTCGCTTGTGCAACAACGCCTCGATGACGTATCGAAAAAATCGGAAGACCCCGAGCGCCGCGTCACCCTGCTGGAGGAGCAACGCCGCCAGGATAACCGCCGCATCTCTGATCTGCAGGCGGGGCTACCAGAGCTTCAGAAAGCCATTGATAACATCAAGCTCAAGGCAGAACGCATTGAAGCGCTGTCGCTGGCCAATGAAAAACGTGTCATCGAGACGCAAAATGCCGAACGGGCCCGCCGCGAGGAACTACAAGCCTTTACTGACCAGCAAAGCCTGATCATGCAACAGCGCGATCAGCAGATCAAGGAGTTGAGCCGGAGCGTGGGTGCCTACGATGAGGAAATCCGGCGCAGCCTGGAACGGCTTGAGTCGTGGAGCGACACCTATCGCCAGATGAAGAAGATCGTCGGGGATTTCGAGCGTATCGGTGAACGCCTGGAGCGTCGCATCAATGAAGTTTCAGAGATGCAGCGCCTGTCTGAGGAGCGCTTCCGGGAAGAATGGAACGACTGGATCAAAGATGATCAGCGTCGGTGGAAGCAATTTACACTGACTAACGACGAGGCCTGGCGCAGCCACGAGCAAGAGATGGCCGCCTTCCGCAAAACTGTTGACGAAGCCCGCGATCGGATTACCCCTCTGCAGAACTCACTGGATCGTCTCTGGAAACTTGAGGAGGCGCGCGCCAATCTTTATCTTGAGGGCTACAAGTCCCTCATGATGGACTACCATGTACTGGCACCAAGCAGCGTTGTCGCTGGGGGTGGGACGGCAGGTACAACCAATGGCGATAGTGGAAACACCGGGAATCCGCCACCAGCCAACGTCTAGCTCTCTGCCAGGTGTTCTTGGAGCCTGGCATATGCTCCCTGCCAGGTATCGGCTGCGCGGGTAAATTTTTTGATCTTGATATGACCAACGTGTTGGAATAACCCTGCCAGAATGATGGGGAAACTGGCCCAGTCATCCTCACGCACCAGATGCTTGATCTCACCAATCATCTTATTGACCCAGCGCCAGCTCTCGCGGAGTTCTTCCGCTTTCATCCAGTAGTCGCGGTTCTCCCACACCTCGGCTGAATGCTCGATGGTGTCGTTGATAACGCGCAAGCTGAATACAAGCTGGGCAATCATGTCTTTGGCTTCGCGGTCCAGGTCAGGCTTGGTGCTGAGGCGACGCAGGATCTCAGCACAGGTGCGCATCTCCTGGTTGCGGATTTTGCCGGGGTTCTCGGTGTTAATGATACGGCTCATGGGATCAAGTCTCCTGTGAAGTTGACGACGAATAGCCATAGAAGATCCGAGCAGGCTCTCTATTGATATACCATAACATATATACCGTCGTGAAGAGCTGGAATGGATAGAGGATCCGGAATACAGGGTTCAGAATGTCTTGATCTACCAGACATTCCGGGCAATCTCCGTAGTAGCGCACGGCCGTCTCCACCGATATGATCACCATCGTCAATACCAGGATGAGCTGAAATACCCAGTAAATCCGGCCCGGACGTCCTCGCCAGGCGATGACTGTGCTGACCAGCGCCGCAATACTGGCGATGCCCAGCGCTTGCATCCAGAAATCGAACGGGACGTACCACGAGATATCATCTTCGCCGGCGTTGAGCCGAAACGATACGTAGACCTTAATCAAGGGGGCCACCCCCAGCAGCATAAAGGTCCACATCAGCCCCAGGCGCAAGCCAAAGGGCGCCAACGCACGGGATCGATCGGGCTCACTGCCGGCATTGGCCGGTGCTGCGGGATCGTCTTCAGCATTGGTCATCATGATGATCCGATTGGCTCACGCTGAATATCGGCCCCTAATTGGCGCAGCCGCTCATCCAGCCGGGTATAGCCACGATCGATCTGGACGATATTTCGAATGATTGTCTCCCCGCTAGCCGCCAGGGCCGCCAGCACCATCGCCATCCCGGCCCGGATATCGGGGCTGGTGATAACCTGATCGCCATGTAGAGCAGTCGGCCCCTGGACTAAGACCCGGTGGGGATCGCACAGGATAATATTGGCTCCCATACTCGATAACCGGTCCGTGAAAAACAGCCGTCCCTCAAACATCCATTCGTGGAAAAGTGCCGCCCCCGACGATTGAGTAGCAATTAGGATGGCAATGCTCATCATATCAGTGGGAAAACCAGGCCATACCTGGGGTTTGATCTCTGGCAGGTTGCCCCCAAAGTCCATCTTGATGCTAAGCGCCTGCTTACGCGGCACAAACACGTCCTCGCCACGTGTTTCCCAGGTTACCCCGAGCCGCTGGAAGATCTGCTGGATCATTGATAAGTACTGGGGATCGGCCTGGCGAATCAGCAGTTCGCCCCCGGTTACAACCGCGGCCCCGATGTAGCTCCCCACTTCCAGGTAATCTGCGCCAACCCTGAACTCACCACCCGCTAGCCGTTCGACACCCTCAATAATCAGGCGGTTGGAGCCAATTCCTTCTATTTGGGCGCCAAGCTGGTTCAGAAAATGGCACAATTGCTGCACATGTGGCTCCGAAGCCGCATTGCGGATGATCGTCGTGCCTTTTGCCAAAGCAGCCGCCAGGATCGTGTTTTCTGTGGCTGTAACGCTGGCCTCATCGAGCAGGATATCGGCACCCTGCAATCGCTCCGCTTGCATCTTGAAGACACCGTCAAAGCTGATGTTCGCACCGAGCTTTTCCAATGCCATGATGTGCGTGTCCAGACGGCGCCGGCCAATGACATCACCTCCCGGTGGTGGGATCACAAGCTGCCCGACGCGCGCGAGCATCGCTCCTGCCAGCAGCGTGCTGGGGCGAATGCGTTTGGCCAGCTCCGGGTCAGCATGATAGGTTGTGATATTGGCGGCATGAACCTGCACTTTGTCCGGGGCCAGCCACTCGACCTCAGCCCCCAGGCTCTGTAATAGGCCACACATCACATGCACATCACCAATATCCGGCATGTTATTCAGGATCACGGGCTGGTCAGTAAGCAAACAGGCAGGCAGCAACGGGAGCGCTGCATTCTTATTGCCGCTCGCTTTGATCTCACCCTGTAGCGGCGTACCACCACGGATTACAAACTGCTCGGGCGTTCGTGTCAATTTACCGCTTCCTTCGACAAAACATGGGCTAGGCAATACGGAGTGTTACTGGGTCGCCGACTTCAGCCCCAAGATACTGGGCTGCGTTTCCTTGATTGACTGCGATTTCGACTTGCCCCGCGCTATTGATGAGCGTCAGAAGCTCGCCGGGAGGCACAGCCGCATAGTGCAAGCACAATGGCTCGATAACCCGATCGTAAAACTGGACTGCGCAGGCTTCGGGCCGGATTGATTTCATCTCAGGGATTGAATGAGGGTCGAAAAACGGCGTCACCAGAAGCATATCATCGGCACCCCATTGCAGCGCACCAATACTGGTCACCAGATTACCGAAATGATCAATATACAGGATTTCGCCGTCAATCACCTTATCTCTGACCTCAAAGCGGGGCGCAGGCAAGCTCGCTGGCTGTGACAGCGCAGGACCAAGCGCCTCGACCGGGACTCCGGCAGCAATATGCGCCGCCGCTGCGCTGAAGATGTCGCGGCCGTGAAAAGTCGAGCTAATCTGGCGACGGAGATATTTCTGGTTCTGTAGCACAACTGCACGCCGCACCTTCACATGCTTGAGGACATATGTGAACAGACCGTTGTCTGGTCCAACAAAAACTCCATGATTGGTCTCGATAGCAATTGGTTTGCGGGCAGAGCCAACACCAGGATCAACAACACCCAGGAATACTGTCTTAGTGGGCATATAGGCATAGGCGCTATAGAGCGCGAAGGCCCCCTGCCGGACATTCTGGGGTTGTATCTCATGCGTCAGGTCAATCAACCGGGTATCAGGGGAGATCGACAGGATCACCCCCTTCATAACCCCAACATAGATGTCAGTCAGGCCAAAATCAGTGATGAGCGCCATCACCGGCACGGTATGTAGCCCGGAGTCTTCCTGTTGTGTCATCATGAGCCCGATTGTAGCCGTCCTCAGATAATGGAGCAACAGTCACGGCACAATGCGCTACAATCAGCGACCGAGGGCCACATTGGAGTATCTGACCATGACTGAAGCTGGTGTGATCATTATGTTGGGGCCTGCCGGGTCCACCTCTCCAGAGCAACTGATGGCCGCTGCCCGACAGGCAGCTACGCTTGACCTGATCACTTTGCTGCGTGACCATGGTATTGGCCCCATCGTTGTTTATTCATCGACGCCAGATGACTGGCCGCCACCAGCGAATGTCATCCTTTCGCCCTCTAAGACAGCCTTCCACTTCGGGACCCAGCTAGCTGACTTACTGACTGACCTCGGCTGGAAGCGTGTCGCCTACTTTGGGGGGGCCAGCGCCCCGCTGATCGATTCCGCGACGCTCACCCAGATCGGCAGGCTTCTGCAGACCTCTCACGCCCATAGGAGAGTACTGACAAACAACCTGCATTCAAGTGATTGGCTCGCGATGACCGATGTGGATGCATCCCTGTCGATTATTCGGGGTAGCCAGCGTGACAACAGCCTGGCCTGGCGCCTGCGTGAGGAGGGAAGCTATTCGGTTCAGGTGACGAGCCCGGATCGTCCAGCGACCGCCTTTGATCTTGATACGCCCAGCGACCTGGCCACTATCCGGCATCACCCTGGATGCCGCCCCCGACTACGCCAGGAGTTGGAAGAAAGCCGCTTACTCGACCCAGTACCGCTGCCGCCGATTCTGGCACGCCTACGTGAACCCGGGACGCGTGTCGCCCTGATTGGCCGGGTGGCACCCCGCGCCTGGGAGGCACTCAGTCGGGCTACCCAGTGCTGGATTCGTGTTTTCTCTGAAGAGCGGGGCATGGTCGCCAGCGAACGCCACCAGCGGGGCCAGGTACGTTCGCTCCTGGGGAAGCTACTGGAGCTTCAGGGACCAGCGGCTTTCTTCGAAACAATGAGCCAGATCGTAGACATCGCCTTGATTGATAGCCGGGTCTTGATGGCCCACTTCGGCGCTTATCCCGATGACGCGGACCGTTTTGCGTCAGATTTATTGATGACCAGTGCCATCAAAAATCCCTGGCTACACGACTTCACTACCGCTGCCGCTAACGCGCCACTGCCCGTTCTGCTTGGCGGACACAGCATCGTTGCTGGGGGGCTTCACGTCATCAGCGAAATCCTATTGGAAGCCGACGGCGCTAACTGAGATCCGCAGCGCTGTCTTGCCGCCACAGACGACGCAGTTGCCAGTACTTGTCAAACTCGTTCCAGGCCATCAAAAGGCTGAGCCCCAGACCGTGTAAGCCATCCTTGTAGCCTTTCAACGTCCAGAAACGCCAGGCAAACTGCCGCCACGGTTGCAAGATGAAGTTGCGCAATTTAGGTCGGCGCCCCTCGCGGTACCAGATCTCGGCGTCAAAGCCTGCATAATGACGCTGCTTGCGGACGAACTCGCGCACATTCTGGTAGTTGAAATGGATCATCGGGGGATTCAGATAGCCGGCTTCAGCACCATCAGGTAGCACAACCCGTTCATGGACGCGGCGCTCAGGATCGTAGTGAACAGCCTCCCGTTTCAACAACCGCAACTGGTAATCCGGATACCACCCCGCGTGGCGGGTCAGTTTCCCGAAAATGTAGTTATGACGGGGGATGTAATAACCTGGCTGGGTGGGGGCCTCCAAACACGTGCGGATTTCACTCGCCAGCTCCGGCGGGATACGCTCGTCCGCATCGACAAAGAGTATCCATTCAGCATCAACCTGTTCCAGAGCCGCATTGCGCTGCTGGGCGAAATTCTCAAAGCGGTGCTCGATAACGGTTGCCCCTGCATCTTGGGCAATGCGTACCGTTGCGTCCGTGCTGCCCCATTCAAAAACGACCACCTCGTCAGTCCATGCCAGGCTGGCGATGCATTCGCCAATGAAATCGGCTTCATCACGGGCCAGGATGACGCCGGCCAGTTGAACCGTCATAGTGCCATCACCTGACGATAAGCCTCGATAAGCGCATCGCGTTCTTTGGCAGAGATGCGGCGCTGGGCATAGGCCTGCAGTGTCTGGCGTATTTGCCAGCGCATCCCCAGGCGGACCAGAAGCCGGGCCAGCCACCGCTTGGGGCGGCTATAGTGTTTCTCATAGAGGCGCAGCCGGCTCTTCCACAGATTGACAATGCTGTGGGGTTTCACCTGGCGCGTGCTCTGCCCCTCCAGGTGGGTAACATGTGCTGCGGGCACACAGAGTATCTTCCAGCCGGCTTTCTGGATCATCCAACACCAGTCAACTTCTTCGGCGTACATGAAGAAACGTTCGTCGAACATCCCGACTTGCTGGATTACCTCACGTCGGGGCATCATGGTAGCCCCCAGGGTATGCCCGACCGGAAAAGGCGCCAAGCCCCGATAGTATCGCTGTGGATAGCGGCCATTCAGTCGCGATTCGTAGAGGCGGCCCGGCGCTGGCAACAGATCAATCCAGAGTTGAATTAATCCTGGAAAAGCAAACGCACTATGCTGGAAACGCCCATCGCCGTAGGTCAGACGCGCGCCAACAACACCGGCTTCCGGCCTAGAGAGGAGGGTCTGGTACAGGATATTGGTCGCGCCGGAATGGGTAAGAGTATCCGAATTGAGCAAGTAAACAGCTCGTGGCAGTTCCCCCACAGGCTTACCGTTCTGGAAGCCCATCTCGCGCATGGCCAGGTTATTAGCGGCGGCAAAGCCGAGATTCGTCGCGCTCTCGATAAGATTTACCTGGGGAAAATCCGCTTTGATCGCCGCAGCGCTGTTGTCTGATGAGGCGTTGTCAACCACCCATATTTCGGTTGCCGCCGGGCCATTCTCCTGAATATCATCGTAGAGTGTCCGCAGCGCATCCAGGGTGAGTTGCCGGGTATTCCAGTTAACGATGATGACCGCTAGATCGGCCATAATAAGCTACACACCGTCTTTCCAAGAAAAAATGCCGGATGATCAAAATATGACCTTACCCGGCAAGAACAGCAAATTCAAGATGGAGTTTAGCGCGCCATCGACCAGCCCGCAGCATCCAGCCACTCCCGAAAATCGTCAAAATCCGACGGCGTCACTGCCACGATTTCCTCATGGGGGAGCAGCACCTGCAGGTCATCATTGGTGCCATCATCCAGCACACGCTCTAGCGCTATCTGGGTAGACTCACGCAAATCATCTGCCAACGCCGGCGGCGGCGCGGCCACTAAAACCATGTGTGGGATGGCCGGCCAGGTTTCCTCGCCGTCAAGCAGCAGAAGCACTGAGGGTGAGTTGGCTTCAAGATCAATTTCGACCGGATCATCTTCGTCTTCAGCTAGGACATCGACGATGTCGGGAAGAGTCCCGCGTGGAATCGCACCAACGTCACAGGCGCCGTCAGGATCGTTGATCTCGCGGACCATCTCCACATAGTCCTCGACGTCAGTCACAGTCCCGAGATCAGACACCGGATTGATCCCCTCAGCGCGCAGTGCCAGGCTGAAATACACCCAACTGATGCGGTCATCTGGCCCCAAACGGCAGACATTTGCCCCCGCAAGGTCGGTGACAGCCGCGGGGAACGGCCGCAAACCACTGCGGAAAACGATACTGAAGGCCAGGCCAGCCTCCGCCTCCGTGTGCGCCGTACGGGGCAGACCCTCAACTGAGAAGCGCCGTCCCTGCTGGACCTGCATTAAGGGTATGGCGCCACATTGTCGTTCCGCAGCAATATAAGTAAATGCATCCACCCACACCAATCCAGGCTCGCCCTCACATAATGTCACCAGCGCTTCGTCCATGCCATTGAGGCTATCAACCTCGATGGCCATTTCAAGGTCGAAGAGTTCCAGTCGATCGTTCTGGGCTTGCTCGGTCAGAATTTCGCCTAGATCGCGGGCAGCGCGCTGGGTGTCACTATCAACTTCAGGTAGAACAACCAGCATCTGGACCGGTTGTTCCGAGGTTCCCAGATAGACGGGGGTCGCAATCTCGGGCAGCGACGTCGGGGACGGGGTTTCTGTTGACGACACATTATCCGGTGCCTCGGGCTCGGATGATGAATCTTCCCCGTTATCGCCACCGCAAGCAACCATGATGATGGCCGTGATAAGTAGAATAATGATGGAAACCGTTTTAGCGTTAATGGTTTGCTCTCCCATCAACAAGCTATTAAGTGCAATTCTATTGGAGTGAATCGTACAGCAACTTCACCCAGCCAGCAAACGGCTCCATTATGGTTTAAACTTGATTCGGATATATAATGAGATAGGTATGGGCTCGAAAGCGATACAGACGTGTGGAGGAATGTATGACAGGGACACCGGAAGGTAAAGACCCTATTCTGGATAAGATCACAGTGATGATCGTAGATGACCATCCGGTGTGGCGTCGCGGCTTGAAAGATGTTCTGACTGAATATAATATTGAGGTGGTCGCTGAGTGCCAGGATGGCGAAGCAGCACTGGATATGGCCCGCGAGCAACGGCCTGATGTTATCTTGCTGGATGTCAATCTTCCCAAAATGAACGGGCTTCAAATCGCCAGCCGATTGCAGGCCGAGCGGAATGCCGCAGCAGTAGTTATGTTAACCGGCTACGATACCGAGGAACAGGCTTTGCATGCCATCCGTGCTGGGTGTGTCGCCTATTGCGTCAAAGATGTGGCACCGCATAAGCTGGTCGACGTGATCCGCAAGGTTGTGGCTGGCTCGTATGTGATCAAAGACCAGGAGTACGACAAAGAGGGTATCCAGGCATGGCTCAACCAGCACATCGAGGCAGCAACGGGCCCCTACCTCGTAGATCCTGACGAGCATTTCGTTCCGCTGAGCCCACGCGAAATGGAAATCCTGCGCTATGTGACCCAGGGCAAAACCAACAAGCAGATCGCCCAAAACCTGGGCATAAGCCACCAGACCGTGAAGAATCACGTTAGCTCAATCCTGACCAAACTTGATGTTGAAGATCGTACCCAGGCAGCCATCTACGCTATGCGAAGGGGATGGGTTCGTATCGACGAAACACGTGACAACCCGGAGTCCCATTAATAGCCAGGTTCAAGCACTTATCAAAACATAGCACCAGCCACTCCAACCCCCTAGACCCTAACGAGAAATGGAGGACGTGTTCTCATGAACAGCATCAATCTTGACGATAACACCGATATTCTGGCCGAAATACAGGAAGAATACGAACTGATTCAGAAGCGTATTCGTGAAAACGAGGGCCTCCTGAAACAGAGCACCGCTGAAGTAGAGAAATGGGAACAGGAGAATGTTCGGGCGAATTATCAGTGGAAGCAGATCGACGACAATTTTGACACTGTACCGCGCCCTGACATCCGGGTAGCCCACGACACCCTTCTGGAAGCCAAGAGCCGTCTGCTCACAATGCGCGGGCAGCTTGAGAAACTCCAGCAAAGCCAGGAAGAACTCAAACACTACCTCGGCATTTTCGAACGTTTGCTCCAGGCCCTGAATCTGGATGGGCTGCAACTTCAATCCAGCGGCGGCAGTGCCTCAACGACACCGCGGGCCACGCTTTCGTCAGCGGGCGAGACCTTGATCCGCATCGTACAGGCGCAGGAAGATGAGCGTCAGATCCTGGCCAAGAATCTCCACGATGGCCCCGCCCAATCGCTGACGAACTTCATCTTGCAAGCCGAAGTCTGCCAGCGGCTGTTTAACCGGGACCCTGACCGAGCCAGTGTTGAGCTAAACAACCTCAAGGCTGCGGCCAGTTCCAGCTTTCAGAAAGTCCGCGACTTCATCTTTGACTTACGCCCAATGATGTTGGACGATCTGGGCTTGATCCCCACGCTACGCCGTTATACGGAGAGTATCGCCCAGAAACATGATAGCTTGACGATTGATTTCAGCTTCACCGGCGAAGAACAGGCACAGATTCCACAACATACTGAAGTAATGATGTTTCGCAGTATCCAGATGATACTGAACCTTGGTCGTACCTATTTGTCAGCCCAGAATATTCGTATTCAGGTTGATGTTGGTGTAGAGGAAGTTCGGGGCCGGATAGAGGATGATGGCAAAGGATTTGATCCCGAAGTCGATCTCGACCCAACTCAAGGAGATACCAATGTTCAGAGCTTGAACGGATTGCGAGACCGAATTGAACTGGTTGGCGGCGAATTGGATATCTATAGCGCTGTCGACGAAGGCAGCCGGTTCGTCATCCGACTGCCGATTTTTGAGCAGGAGCCACAATTTTAAACGATTGTGAAGCTGAACTATAACGACATCGCGACCTTCTAGGACCAATATCCTGTTTGCATTATCCTGTTTTCGCAATACACTTGAGACATAGTACGACATAACGTGACACTCTTTACCCAGCAAAGAGGCTCTCTGGAGTAAACCCAATGCGAGGCCGAGTACTTATTCTGATAGGATTGATCATTCTGGGTGCGGTACTAGTCGCAGCCGTATTCCTTTTAGGCACTGGCGGTGATGACGAACCTGATGAAGTTGCCGAGACAGAAGTTGATGTAGTCCCGACATCGGCAGAACGAGACATCATTCAAGAGCAGCCAACTCCGACTGAAGGTGAGACCCAGTTTGTGCCTGTAAGCATTGCCCTGCAAGACTTGCCCCGTGGGACATTGATTACACGCGAAGACATTGCTTCATTCGCCCAAGACCCGGCCGCCGCATTGGTGGATATCCGGTTTTTCCCGCTGGAATACGCCCCTGAAACCGCAGTCGAGAATCCTGAGGACCTGATTGGCTGCCGGACCCGCACTACGGTGCCACGCGAGTCCGCGATCGTCGTCGCCGAGGTTGTTCCCGATCCGTCGCTGGCCAATGCACTCAACGCAGACGTGGTTGGCGGGGCGTGCCGCGCCGCTAACCCGGCGCTTGGACAAACAGGCTCTGATGCTGCTCTATTTGTACCTAGTGACCGCCTAGCGATTTCAGTACCGCTCAACCCCACGGGTTATGGTCAGGTGGCTTATGGCTTGAAACAGGGCGACCGGGTGGATGTCCTTATGTCCTTCCTGTTCATCGATGTGGACGAAGAGTTCCAGACTCGTATGCCTAATACCATTACAGTCATCACCCGGAACCCGGATGGCACATTCGAGTTCACCCAGGGCCGTGTAGGACGCGAGGAACCGAGCGAAATCTTTGAGGGTGTAATCGTTGGCCCCAGCGAGATTCAACAGCGGCCGCGTTTGGTTACCCAGCGAACCATCCAGGACGCTGTGGTTATCCATGTCGGGTGGTTCCCAGAGGACGGTGTCATCTATGGCGCCACACCAACACCCTTTGAGGAAGATGAGGAAGCGCTGGTGGTTGACCCCACCGTTGCGGCTGAAGTCGGCCCAGTTGCCGTGCTGGAAACGCTCGATGCGCTCTTCGGTACCGAGTATATCCCGGTTATCATGACCATTGCCGTACGGCCCCAGGATGCCCTGGTACTGACATGGGCCATCGACTCCAACATCCCGATTTCATATGCCCTGCGGCCCGCAATTCCGGCCGATGAGTTGAATGACATAACCGAACCCGTCACCCTGGAATATCTGCTAAGGGAATTCGAGATTGAGGCGCCGCCCAAGCTCCCCTTAGCACTCGAGCCGGCCATCACCGATATCCGGCGTTTCGATCTGTTCAATCTGTCGGAATTCATCGACTATAGCCGTACTGGCGCGATCATCGTCGAAAGCAATTAGTAAGCACTGGCGACTTAGGCGGTTACCGTGCGTCTCTGCTTACGGAGAGGCGCACGCTTTGTATCACACCCAAGCCTGCGATGATGATGCTACACAGGCTGACGCTCACCTAGAAACTGTTTGAGCACCTCCACGCTGTAGCATGCATCCGAAGTGTTCAAAGCGGGTAACGCATTCCTGAGCGGGGGATTGAACGACTGAGGCAATGCGCCACCCCACCCGTAAGCTATCCGCCATCTTTGCTGGCGCTCTCGACAACAGACGTTCGGAAACCAGTTCCAGGGCTGACCAACCGATCAAGCAACAAGCTGAAAACAAGGAGTGATTACAATGTCTCTTTTAAAGCGTATCGAACAAGGTGGTGCCGGCGGCGGTGGCGATGATGAGCAGGGGTCCCGTCTGGATGAAATGCGTGTCAGGCGTCAGGCCGTTCCACAGCAGTCTCCCGGAGCGCTAAAAGACATCAAGTCCCGCGTACAGAATAAACTGCTCAATGAAATTGATCCCAAGACAGACCCGAATTCGCCAGATGTGCGGGCGCAGATCCAGGAATTGTTCGAAACCATCCTGGCTGAGGAGCAAATGGTCCTCGGTAAACGCGACCGCCAGGAGCTCTTCAACGCGATCATCCACGAGATCCTTGGCCTGGGACCTCTCGAGAAACTCCTCAGCGATGAAACGATCACTGAGGTGATGGTCAACGGTCCGAAGAATATCTTCGTGGAGCGCAAAGGTAATCTCGTACGCGCCAATGTCATGTTCGAGAACAATGATCATGTGCTTCGTGTGATTGACCGCATTGTGTCGCCACTGGGCCGCCGTGTTGACGAATCGCATCCCTATGAGGACGCCCGTCTATCTGACGGGTCCCGTGTTAACGTCATCATCCCGCCCCTGGCGCTCAACGGACCAACAATTACCATCCGTAAGTTCTCCAAGACGCCCCTTACCATCGAAGACCTGATTCGCTTTGGATCCATGACTCCTGAGATTGCTGAATTTATGCGAGCCACCGTGATAGCGGCAACCAACATTGTCGTATCCGGGGGTACAGGTTCTGGTAAGACGACGTTGCTGAACGTCATGTCAAACTTCATCCCGAGTGATGAGCGCATCATTACTGTTGAAAACGCCGCTGAACTCCAGCTCCAACAGGAGCATGTGATCACATTGGAGTCCCGCCCACCCAATATCGAGGGCAAGGGCCAGGTAAGCATTCGAGATCTGGTTATCAACACCTTGCGTATGCGCCCGGATCGCATTGTGGTTGGTGAGTGTCGTGGCGCCGAAGCGCTGGACATGCTTCAGGCGATGAATACTGGTCACGAGGGGTCACTCACCACCGCTCACTCCAATAGCCCCCGTGATACCATTGCCCGTCTGGAGGTCATGTGCCTTATGGCTGGTATGGACCTGCCTCAGCGAGCAATTCGCGAACAGATCGCATCCGCGGTTGACATGATTTGCCACCAGAGCCGCCTCCGCGATGGTTCGCGTAAGATCGTGAAGATCACCGAAATCCAGGGCATGGAAGGCGATGTCATCACAATGTCTGACATCTTCGAATTTGAGCAAACGGGCATTGAAGCCGGGAAGGTCATCGGGCGTATCCGCCCCACGGGCCTACGCCCCAAATTCATCGACAAGATCGAGCAAAGCGGTATCCATCTGCCGCCATCGGTGTTTGGTATTGGGCGGGTGCGCTACTAAGGGCAATGCGATCAGGTTCCCATCCGGTGGGGCTCAAACTGACCGGGTGGGGACTATTGACTCAGTAAGAAGCAAGATGCTATGGTGTTTGAAATAGGCTGTTTGAGAAATTGATAATCTTGTTCAGTGGTTTGCCAAGCCTTCAACATCGACCTGGGTTCACTAACCGTAAAAAGCATAACTGCATCAATCCTGAGGAATATAGTGAAAGGATTAAAGAGGCGCACACTTAATTGATGACTCTGCAGTGCGCTGTTGCCCATGGAATTATTGATTATCGGTGCTGCATTACTGGTTGCGGTTGGCGTTCTTGCTTTCGGCATTATCAGCATGCGTCAAAGCCGCGAAGAAGATATCGAGGAAGTGTTAGGGCGCTATACCAGTAACGTTGATGCTGCGATTGAAGCCCTCGAGGCAGAAGAAGAAGAGGCAGAGCGCCAGCGGCGCGAGAATGCCGTTGTTCAAGCGCTTGACAAAGCTATAGAAGATGGAAAATTCGCCAATAAATGGCGCGAAGAGTTGGCGCGGGCGGACCTCAGATTAACCCCCGGCGAATTCATGCTGGCGCATGTTGCCTCGGTTCTCGCCTTTTCCGCAATAACGTTTGTGATCCTTTCGCCAGGCAATATCATTGCGGCATTGATCGCCGGAGCAGCTGGCTTTTTTGCCCCCCGTATCTGGGTAGGGCAGCGCAAAGGCAGGCGCTTCCGCCAGTTCGAGCAACAATTGCCCGACACTTTGGGTATGTGGGTCAACGGTCTACGGTCTGGTTATTCCGTGATGCAAGCTATGGAAGCAATCGCCAAGGAAGCCCCAGAGCCCACCGCATCCGAGTTCCGGCGAGTGGTCACCGAGATCCAATTCGGTATCACCCGCGAGGACGCGTTGGAACATATGCTCCAACGCATGCCGAGTGAAGACCTCGACTTGATTATCGTGGCAGTGAATATCCAGCAAGAGGTCGGCGGTAATCTCGCCGAAATCCTTGACGTGATTAGCCATACAATCCGCGAGCGCATCAAGCTCAAAGGTGAGGTCCGCGTACTTACCTCTCAAGGACGTATCACTGGCTATATCATCGGTGGCCTGCCTATTATGCTGGCGGTTTTCTTGTTCTTCGTCAGTGGTGACTACATGCGTGGGATGGTTGAAAACCGGCTTTGTGGCTGGCCGATGTTGGGTTGTGGTGCTATCTTAATCGGACTTGGTTTTGCTGCTATCCGAAAAATCGTTGATATCGACATCTAGTATGGTAAAGGGGCAAAGGAGGTCGCCATGCAGCTAATTGGTATACTCCTTTTATTACTATTAGGCATTGGCCTGATCGCAGGTCTCATCATCACCGGGATGCGCAATCGGGAAGAGGTCGATCCACTGCAAGCGCGTCTGGCAGAGTTAGGCGAGCGCGATGACGAAATGCCAACCTCGCTAGAAGAACTGGAGATGTCGCTCAGTCAAAGAGACCGCATCTTAATGCCGATGTTTGAGGCATTATCTGGCTTTGTCACCCAGTTCACTCCCGAACAACAAATTGAAACTATCCGCAAGAAACTAGAGCGCGCCAACAAGCCTGACACCGACCCGGCCGTGTTCTTCGTGCAACGTATCCTGCTGATGGTTCTCTTTGGTGGCGGGGCCTTCGCGCTGTTTCTGATGGTTGCCGAATGGCCAATCAGCCGGGTCTTCATTGGGACCATCCTCGGTTCTCTCCTTGGATTCTACCTACCCGTCCTCCAAATCAACAGCGAAATCAAACGACGCCAGGACGGTATCATCCGCGACTTGCCCGATGCACTGGACCTGCTGACGATTTGCGTTGAGGCCGGTCTGGGCTTCGACACCGCTATGGGCAAAGTCTACGAAAAGTGGGATAACGATCTATCCAACGCTTTTGGCCGTGTTCTCCAGGAAATCCAACTGGGCAAACTCCGGCGCGAAGCATTGCGCGATATGTCCGATCGTCTGGATGTGCCAGACTTCACCACTTTTGCCGCCGCTATCATTCAGGCCGACCAGCTCGGTGTGAGTATCGGCAAGATCCTCCGCGTGCAGTCAGACCAGATGCGTGTCAAACGGCGTCAGCGTGCCCAGGAAAAAGCGCAGCAGGCGCCGGTAAAAATGATGATCCCGTTGGTGTTCCTGATCTTCCCAGCGATCTGGATCGTACTGATGGGACCTGCCTTGGTCTTGATCTTAGAATCAGGGGCCTTCTAAGCAGCTCAGAGCAGCTTTGTGAATGACCAAAACGTACCAGTATCCAGAACGTCAAGCGCGTCCACAGTGGCGCGCTTGATTTCCACTCAATTCCTTCCCACGTGGCGCTATGTGGTGCACACGGCATACCGAACTGCGAAGAACCTGGTATATCCTCCAGTGTGCGTCAATTGTGGGCGCGTTGGCTTTGTGCTATGCCAATACTGCCAGGCAGAAATAACCCCGATTAAAGGAACAACCGCACCTGTTAAGTCGATCAAAGCACTTGTCAGTATCGGGGTCCATGACGGGCCACTGCGCGCCACCATCCATGCCCTGAAATACGAGAAGAATCGGCAGGCCGCAGTCATACTCGGGAAGCTCCTATCCGAACGGGTTATCCCCCAAGAGTGGCCATTTGACATTGTTATTCCGGTACCTTTGCATGTTAAGCGGCTCAAAGAAAGAGGGTATAATCAAGCTAAGCTTATCGCCGAAGCCCTGGCATCACACCTGGAGACCAGCGTCGTGGCTGACGGCTTACAGAAAATCCTCGCCACAGAAACACAGGTCGGCAAATCTGCTCAACAACGCCGCACCAACGTTGAAAGCGCCTTTTCTGTCAACCCAGCAATCGCGCCAATTCTCGACCAGAGCTCGATTCTCCTGGTCGATGATGTGTGCACAACCGGCGCCACACTTGAGGCCTGTGCAGATGCCTTGTTGCAGGCCGGCGCTCATACGGTCTATACCGCAACCGCCAGCCAGGCCCAATATACTGACAGCTCCCCAGGAACTGCCACAGATTCTATTTTTCTCCCCTGAGAAAACAGCATAAGGAGTTCGCTTTATGGAGATTAAGGTTCACACCCGTAACCTGAATCTGACCCCAAGACTAGAAAGCTACATCGATAAGAAGGTCGAGCGACTGGACCGTTACCTCAACAACATCACCGAGGCCAATCTGGAGTTGCGCAAAGAGGGGCGCACAGAACAACCGATAGCCCAGCTCACGATCCGCAACGAGCGGGGCTTGATCTTCCGGGTTGAAGACAAGAAGCAGGCCGACATTTATGCCGCTATCGATACGGTAGTTGATAAGATGTACCGCCAACTTAGACGCCACAAAGATAAGCGGCGTCGGAACAAGAAAGGCGGGAGCCGCTGGTCGGAGGTAGATGCCGCCGCATTCGCCATCCCCGAGGAAGAAGAGGCACCCAGCCCCACCGAGGAAGAGGTAGCAGAAGCACAGGTCGTCCGCCGCAAGAGTATTATCCTGGCCCCCATGCTAGAGGACGAGGCGCTCGAGCAATTCGATATGCTAGGACATGACTTCTTCGTCTTTCTAAACGGCGAAACGGGCAACGTAAACGTGCTCTACAAACGTGAGGACGGGAACTACGGTTTGCTCAATGCCGAGCAAAGCTAGCAGCAAACCTCACGCAAGTAGCAAGAACAAAGGTGGCCCTCCAATTGAGGCCACCTTTTACATTGGGATTTAGTATCGCGACGCGCCAGCGAAAAGATCATCGGGTGGACGAAACTTGCTCCGTACGGGGGGCATAGGCATCCACCGTAAACGGTATCACCTGGCTCTCGAGGGTTTCCCCATTTTTCAACTCAGCGATGGCTACAAGTTCGTGCTGGCCCGGTTCGAGCGGCCACCAATATTCGAACGGTTCCTCTTCGATTGTGGCCACAAGCTCTTCATCGAGCCAGTAGTTAACCCGGACCGTCTCTAGCGGAACTGAAACCGACAGACGGATACGCTGCGTCTCACGTGGCGTAATCGGCGAAATCTGGAAAATCGTGTAGGGATCCGGCGCCAACAACTTGACAGGCAGTTCGTCCTCAGTATTCAGTTGAACGACGCCATCTGGTGGCGGAGGGATCCCCTGTCGAGAGGCCCAATCACGGGCTTCTGGCGGCAAAACCAGATAGGTTTCCTCAATACGGAACACCTCAGGTGTGTCGTCTGTCGCAAGCTGGCCGGTACGGCTATCAATCTCATAGACCTGGAATAGGTTGTCCTCCTCAGTAGGTACGGTTCCTTCGATAAACCACTCCCACACGCGCTGAGTACAGGCGTCTGTCGGTAGCAGACCTGAAACCGCACAGACCTCGGCACGCACCAAACCATCAGGGATCGCGAAATCATATGCTGGCTGACCAAGCAGAACAGCCCGCATGAACTCGTTCCAGATTGGGCCAGCGCCACTGATCCCACTCACATCGACCATCGGTGTATTGTCGGCATTGCCGACCCACACCCCCACAACCAGATTCGGTGTATAGCCGACCGTCCAGTTATCGCGGAAATCTGTGGTGGTGCCAGTCTTAGCCGCGGCGGGCCGCCCGATATTCAGGGCGCTGGTCGTGCCGAACGACGGGATCCGGGCATTGTTATCGGCCAGGATGCTAGTGATGAGATAAGCAACGCGTGGATCCAGCTCTGGTGTACCTGGATCTGGCGGCTCCCACTCATAGATCGTGTCACCATCTTTGTTGCGGATTTCGAGGATGTAGACAGGATCGACACGCTGTCCACCATTGGTAAACGCCGAATAGGCCGCTGTCAGCTCGACCAGGCGGACCTCGCCCCCCCCAAGGGTCAAGGAGAGATCAAAGCGGCTGGTGTCGGTCAACGTGCTGATACCCAACCGCGTAGAAAGCGCCACCAACTGTTCTACACCGATGTCTTCCAGCGCCACCACGGCGGGGATGTTGTACGATGATGCCAAGGCCTCGCGGACAAGCACCGGGCCATGCTCGACCAGCCCAAAATTCGACGGCGTATAGCTCTCCAGGCGACGGGTTACAAACGGGGTCCGGACATCCATAATCATAGTGGCTGGGGTCCAGGGATACTCACGGGCTGGATCGAAAGATACCGCATACGTAAATGGCTTCAGTGCCGAGCCTGGCTGGCGTGGCGCCAGGGCTGCATTGACATTTCCGGCAGTCGTCTCATCAAAATAGTCGGGGCTACCCAGCATCGTCAGGATCTGCCCGG
This sequence comes from Chloroflexota bacterium, assembly GCA_010092845.1. Taxonomy (GTDB): domain Bacteria; phylum Chloroflexota; class Anaerolineae; order Aggregatilineales; family J027; genus J027. The sequence goes on along the minus strand of JAADYW010000061.1, from coordinate 17,589 downwards.
TATAGGGGTCAATTGCGACCAAGGCGGCATTATGGGCATTTTTCGAGCTAGAGCCATCAGGAGGGTTGTTAAGAAGGTCCAGATGACGGACAGCAATCCGCTGGGCGGCATTATGCCAGTCGAGATCGATGGTTGTGTAGACCTCCAAACCTCCTGAATACAGTTCGTCGCCGTATTCTCGCTCCAGTTGGGTCCAGACGGCCGCCACAAAATGCGGGGCCTGGATTTCGAACGAGGCGGACTGGTAAACCAGCACCTCCTGCTTGGCTTGTTCGGCCTGCTGGGGTGAGATCTTGTCATGGCGAACCATCAGGTCCAGTACGATCTCCTGACGCTGCTTGGCCAATTCGGGGTTAACCAGGGGGTTATACTGCCCGGGAGCCTGGGGCAAACCGGCCAGCATTGCACACTCTGCCAGGCTCAGGCCGGAAGGCGCTTTGCCGAAATATGTCCGCGAAGCCGCGTCGATTCCATAGGCCAGGTTGCCATAATATGTCTGGTTCAGGTAGAGTTCCAGGATTTCGTCTCTTGAATAGCGGGTATTGAGTTGCACTGCCAGAATGCTTTCCTGCAGTTTGCGTCGTAAGCTACGGTCCTCCGCGGGGTGCTTGGTCAACAGCAGATTGCGGGCCACCTGCTGGGTAATCGTGCTGCCACCAGCCTTGACTTCGCCGCCCCGGATATTGATCCACATCGCGCGCGCGATGCCCTCAATATCGACCCCGGGGTGGCTATAGAAATTGGCGTCTTCGGTGGCGATAGTGGCTGGCGCAATACACCAGGCCATATCCTCCACCGGAACACTCCGGTGGCTACCACCATAAAGATCGACGATCTCATAGAGCAGCTTTCCGTTGCGATCGTAGATCCTTGTGCTGGGCAGCGCCGTCCCGGCCTCGAGATCGTCAATACTCGGTAATCCTGCAAAAAGCCAGAAATAGCCGAAAATCGACACGCCAAACAACAAGACGAAGCCCACAAGACCTATTCGCTGCCACCACCGGCGGCGTTGCCATAATGTTCTGTGTGCAGCCATGATGGAATGATGAAGCCGGCTCTTCATGGTTTCCTCTTGCTCCTGATCTCGGTGATCCTGACCGCCAGCATCAATTAATTTGCCACCAGGTCGTTTGATCAGCAGGCAATACATAGACCTCGCCATCAGGACCCTGGATGTAGCGCGTGCCACTTAATATATCCAACTGGGCGTAGCCCTGGTAGCCCCGTTCTGGTTGGCGTGCCCAGCCCAGTTGATCTTGCAAAATTGTATCATTGCGCCATACCAGTCCGAAACCACGCACGGGGATGAATCGGTCATTCGGAGGGTTATAGGCGGACTCATCGAGTACAGTGCCTTCCACAAAAGTATCCGGTTGCATTTGCCAGGCCGGAAATACAGCGGTTGGTGGTTCAAACGCGATGATGATGCGCTGCTGATTTCCGATCCAGATCATGAATCCGCCTTCAAAGCGCTGATAGGCCATATTGGAAAGCTGGGGAGAAGCGCTTGGGCAGCCAGTTGGCACAGGAGTGAAGAACCACGTAGTCGAGCACACGAACGCTGGTAACGGTGTCGCCGCCGGATTCTGTGTTGGGAGTGGCGCGATCGTGTAGGTCATAGTCGGCAGGGAAGTCTCCGAGGGCGTCGGCGTTTGTGTGGGCGTGAGCGTTGAGGTTGGGGTAGTGGTCAATGTTGCAGTATTGGTCGGAGAAGGTGTCGGAGTTCGAGTTGGTGGCGGCGTATTGGTAGTAAATAGCGGCGTCGATGACGGTGATACAGTGAGCCTATTCACGCCGGCAACCATAGTTGTCGGTGCTCTGAAGGGTATATCGGTAGCTGAGGCCATGGCAGGCGCGACTGTTACCGTCTGCGTTTGACTCGGCGGAATCAGTGTTGAGCGTTCGACCAGTTCGGGACCATCATTCTCGGCAGTTGTCGCCCCACAAGCTACCAGACCGAAGACGAGTAACCAACTCGCTAGAAGCAACCTCAGCAATTGGACCATAAAGCTGTCAGCTTTCGAAATAGAACGCCAGTTCACATCATTGCATTGAGAAAGGATAATCTCAAAAGTTTACAATCCGTTATAAATGAGTTATCAACAGGTTTTTGCCGAGTTATCAACAGGTTCATTTTCTTAACATTAGCGCGAAATGGACTTTCTGGACAGGGGATTCTCTCGCTGGAGACTCACCCTTAAGGAAGCATCTGTTCATAACTCGGCTCCCCCCTGTTGAAATCTGTTGATAACTGTTGATAACTCACCAGTTTTGAACACCCCCCTGTTGATAACTCGTGAGTTATCAACAGGTTTTCCACAAGTTATCAACAGGTTCATCGTGAACAATATACCGCATAAACAAGCCGTGGAGGGGAGTTTTCAACAGAGTTATCAACAGGTTTCAACAGCCCTACTACGACTACTACAATATTTACATGAAAATATAGATTCCTGACTCCTGTGGGCTTGCGTTGAGCAACGACACATCAATACCAGAACACCAGCATACCTGTTAATGATACGCTACCATAGATAGGATTCATTTTTTAGCTGGCAACTTGAAATGGAACACCAATGGCATTCTACGAATATCTTGGCAATATGCATATGCATACGCCCTATTCCGATGGCGAAGCCTCACATCGTGAGATTGCATCCGCCGCACAGCTAGCTGGCCTCGATTTTGTCATCGTAACCGACCACAATATTTGGGTAAAAGGGGTCGAGGGCTACTACGGAGACGATGGATCTGGATATGTGCTTCTGTTGGTCGGGGAGGAGATTCACGATCGGACGCGCCATCCGCAAGTCAATCATTGTCTGGTTTATGGTGCCAACCAAGAGATGAGCCACTATGCCAGTGATCCTCAAGCTTTGGTCGATGCGGTGGGTGAACAGGGTGGCTTGAGTTTTCTGGCCCACCCATTCGACCGAAAAATCGTCTGGCAACCGGAAAGCGAGACAATTCCCTGGGTTGATTGGCAAGTCCAGAGATTCACGGGGCTCGAAATCTGGAACTACATGTCGTGTTTTAAAGACATTCTGGTTACGCCCTGGAAAACGCTACGCCGTGTTTTTGAGCCTGAAAAAGCCGTAATTGGCCCGCGAAAGGACACCCTGGCTAAGTGGGATGAACTCCTCACGGATGGCCATTATGTTGTTGGCATTGGCAATGCGGATGCGCACGGTACACGCTACCGTATCGGCTTGCTCCGGCATACCATCCTCCCCTATGATTACTTGTTTAACTGTGTCAACACACATATATTGACGCGGGCCCCTTTTTCGGGCAACGCAACAGAGGATGCAGCACTTATCTACGGGGCGTTGCGGCATGGCAATGCCTTCATTAGCTACGGGATGGTTGGTTCAGCGCGGGGGTTCCGGTTTACTGCGCAGGGTGACTCCGGTGCAAGTGCCATCATGGGGGAGACAATCCGCATGGGGTCAGGGGTAACGCTTCAGGTGATTGTGGCACAACGCGCACATATCAAGCTTATTCACCAGGGGGAGATCATTGCTGAGGAAATGAATGTTGAGAACCTAACTCACGTGACATCACAACCGGGTGCCTACCGGGTTGAAGTATGGAGAGCATACGAAGGCATAGAGCGTTGCTGGATTCTCAGCAATCCTATTTATCTGGAAACCCTCTTCAGCTAGTCATGAAAAAATGCCAGGTAGCTCGACGAACTACCTGGCATGCTAAGTAGCTGGATGGTGAAACAGGCAATCGCCTACTCATCGTCATTGAGGTTATCTAGATCGAGGGTTTCGACGAAGTCCTTAAAGATCTGCAAACGGTCATCCGACCCATCAACGGCTTCAGGCTCTTCACCGGTTTCTTCAACGTCCTTCTCAGGTACTACAGCTGCGACTTCCATAACGCTCTCATCGACGAAGATCGGTACCTTAACACGGACCGCGAGCGCGATGGCATCACTGGGACGGGAGTCGATCTCAACATCGCGATCATCAACTTTGACGACGATTTTTGCATAGAAGATATCATCCGGGCGCCGCAACTCCGTGACGACGATCCGTTGCACTTCGCCGCCAAGGTTACTAATTGTGGACTTGAGGAGATCGTGCGTTAACGGGCGTTTGTGGACAATTTCCTGTAACTCGTAGGTAATAGCATCAGCCTCAAAGTGTCCGATCCAGATTGGCAAGTATCGTTCCTGGGCGTTGTCCTTCAGAATAACAACGCGATTTTGCGTCATTAAACTCATTCGAATGCAGTCGATCACTACTTCTACCATCATATGCCTTCTTTCTTATCAAACAGCTTTCTCGGGCTGATCTCATCCAATCGTGTTGAATGGTTTCCCGACTATTCTATTGGCGAACGAAATCAAAGCATGGCCATTACGGATCGCTGGTCTGGCTATGACCTTGTCCCTGAATGTCATCTTGCGTTGGTGTCGTTATATGACTATATATCTTGAGTATACAATGTCAACTATCGTAAGGCTAAAAAGAAAAGGTGCTACAGTTCAGGCAGGCTGACAAGTGACCGGTATTGCGGCAGATTGCCACCGAAGGTCGTCATATTTTTCTTTTTACCATACCCTGATTGCTTTCATCAATGGTACTTGGCGCCGCTGGCTGGCGATCAGTTTCACGCGATAGTCGCGCGTGTTAAGGAAATAATCTGCAATTGGTCAGGAAATGGTCCAGAGGATGGTTTCTTACGCAACTGATATTGAGTCACTATGAGCGCTGTGGTATGATGATTTGAGCCTTTCTACGTCTTTGACGGTTGTACAGGGGAAATCCTTTCACCACGGATACTACAGATGATCGAGGAGTAGTACTTTTCCCAATCAGGTACCGAAGGACAGACGAATCTCGCTTATGACTGCAAAATTGCCAACTTCGAAAAAGAAGCATCGCGACACGTTACCGACTGATGCGGCGCTATCCCCTACTGATGATGCCGATGAAACTTCCTCCTCTACCGGAACAGTGTTGACATTCTCTACTGAGCCAGAAGACGATGAAGAAGGGCTGGAAATCCCGGAAGAGCTTCCCATATTGCCACTGCGGGGGACGGTGGTCTATCCTCATGCGGCCATTCCCCTAACTGTCGGACAACCTCGCTCAATTCGTCTGGTTGATGAAGTTGCCACCACGGACCGGCTGGTCGGGTTGTTTGCGGCCAAGGATCCCTCTCTGGAGACTCCGGGACCAGATGAGATCTACACTGTTGGAACCCTGGCGCAGATTCACCGTCTGTTTCGCGCCCCAGACGGGACGATCCGCTTGCTGGTGCAGGGGCTTGCGCGCCTGGTCATCAACGAGTACACGCATACGGAACCCTATTTGCGGGCTACAGTAACCCCGATCCCTGAATCGCTGGAAGAATCACTAGAAGTTGAGGCCCTGACGCGGAACGTGATTGACCAGTTCACACGTCTGTCGGATTTGATGCCCAATCTGCCCACTGAGCTGATCTCTTCGGCACTTAACCTTGATGATCCCCTACAACTGGTCTATACCATTGCCACCTATGTCCGCATCGATCTGGAGGATCAGCAACGCCTGCTAGAGATCAACCAGATTGATGAGAAGCTCCGGGCATTGATGGGCATTCTGGGCAAAGAGCTGGAAGTGCTTGAACTCGGTCATAAGATCCAGAGCGAAGCCCAGTCAGAAATGGAAAAAGTCCAACGTGAGTATTTCTTGCGAGAGCAGCTCAAAGCGATTCAGCGCGAACTGGGCGAGGGCGACGAGCAGATCGTTGAGATTGAGAATTTCCGCGAGAAGATTGCGCGCGCCAACATGCCAGAAGAAGCCGAACGCGAGGCCCTGCGTGAGTTGGACCGGCTGGCAAAACTCCCTGCAGCCGCGGCCGAATATGGCGTGATCCGTACCTATCTGGACTGGATGGTCAATCTGCCGTGGGATGTTCGCACCGAGGATAACCTCGACATCAGCCACGCCCGTGGGGTTCTGGATGAGGATCACTATGATCTGGAGGATGTAAAAGAGCGGATCCTGGAGTTTCTCGCTGTCCGGAAGCTACGCCAGGAGCGCGCAGAGCAGCTAAATGAATCCCGCGTCGAGGACTTTGTCCGCCGGCGGCGTGAAGGCGCGATCCTATGCTTTGTTGGTCCGCCAGGGGTGGGCAAGACCTCACTCGGCGCGTCGATCGCCCGCGCGATGGGCCGCAAGTTCATGCGAATGAGTCTGGGGGGCGTGCGGGACGAGGCTGAGATCCGTGGTTTTCGGCGCACTTATGTGGGCGCCATGCCAGGGCGCATTATCCAGGCGATGCGCCGCGTTGAAAGCCACAATCCAGCGATGATGCTGGATGAGATTGACAAACTCGGGCGCGATTTTCGTGGTGATCCGGCATCAGCGTTGCTGGAAGTTCTCGATCCTGAGCAGAACAATGAATTTCGTGACCACTATCTCGATGTGGCATTTGACCTTTCCGAGACGATCTTCATAACTACGGCCAACGAGCTTGATCCGATCCCTCGTCCTCTGCTCGACCGCATGGAGCTTATCGAACTCAGCGGCTACACCGAGCAAGAGAAAATGCATATTGCCCAGCAATATCTGGTGCCACGACAGATAGAAGAGAATGGGCTCTTTCCAGATGAGGTGAAGTTTTCGGACGAGGCGCTCCTGGCCCTGATCCGGGATTATACGCGTGAAGCAGGGGTGCGGAATCTGGAGCGTCAGATCGGCAAGCTGGCACGCAAGATCGTTACTCGTATCGCCGAAGGCAAGCAGGAACAGGTGTCGGTAACGCCATCCGAGGTGCGCGAAATGCTGCGCCATCCACCCTATGGGTATCGCACCGAAATCCATGAACGGGTCAAAAGACCGGGGGTAGCAACTGGCCTGGCGTGGACACCGGTAGGCGGTGATATACTATTCATTGAAGCAACTCAGATGGATGGCAAAGGCAGCTTACAGCTTACGGGCCATCTCGGCTCGGTAATGCAGGAAAGCGCCCGTGCGGCCTTTAGTTATCTGCGTTCCAAAGGTGCTGAATTTGGGCTGGCTGCTGGCTATTTCGAAAAGCATGATTTCCATCTCCATGTGCCGGCTGGCGCAATTCCCAAAGATGGCCCTTCAGCTGGCGTTGCGATTGCCGCGGCTCTCTCGTCCCTTTTCACAGGGCGCCTGACTCAGCAAAACGTGGCGATGACTGGCGAGATAACGCTACATGGCCAGGTATTGCCGGTAGGGGGTATCAAGGATAAGGTGCTCGCCGCGCACCGCTTGGGCCTTGATACTGTTATCTTGCCCCTACGTAATGAACCCGAGCTGGAAAAAGTCCCGGAAGAAGTCCGTGAGTCAATGCGCTTCATCATGGTGAAAACAATCGATGATGTGCTTGATGCGGCGTTGGAAACCATGTCCTATGACGCGAAAGACCACCGACAGTATCTGCAACATGGTAATCTTTTCTCGCATCCTTGAATCGGTAAGCGAAAGTGAGAAACGACCTTGCCTCGAATAATGATCGTAGATGATGATCAAACCTCAACAGGCCTGCTGAAGACCTTGCTCGAGATGGATGGTTTCGACGTGTTGATCGTTTCGCGCGGGCTCGAGGCGGTTGACCAGGCACAAATGTTTCATCCTGATGTTTTTTTGGTGGATTATCACCTGAATGACATTTCGGGCGTAGAGTTGATCCAACAACTACGGAATTCAAACAGTTTTGCTGGCACACCGATTGTGATGGCATCTGGGCGCGATGTGAGTAAGGAAGCACAAGCTGCTGGGGCAAATATGTTCTTGGTCAAGCCCTATGACCCCGGGCAGTTGTCCGAGCAGTTGATGAATTTAATAGAATAGCAAGCTACCCGGTAAGCGAGACCATAGGCTGGCACTAACTCAAGGTGCCGCTGGCTTACCGTGAAACGGAGAGAAGCATTTGTGACCGCAAAATCAAACCGCTCACGAATGCAATGGTATCGAATGGATCTGCACCTACACACCCCCGGTTCGCTGGACTATCAGGAGCCTGCAACATCGTATCTTGACATCCTTCGTAAAGCAGAACTACGCAACCTGGATATTATTGCATTCACTGATCATAACACTGTGCGCGGCTATGCCGCGATGATGAGGGAAATCGAGCAACTCGAATTTCTTGATCGTCTGGGACGTGCTGAGGCTGATGAGGCACGTCGCTTGTCTGAATACCGTCGCCTACTCAAGAAGATCCTTGTGTTGCCTGGGTTCGAGTTCACGGCAACCTTTGGTTTCCACATACTCGGCATATTCTCGCCAGAAGCTCCTATTCGGCAGATCGAGCACATCTTGATGAGCCTGCGTGTATCGCCGGAAGTCATGGATGAAGGCAACCCCGCGGCCGGGGCAACCTCGGATGTGCTTACGGCGTACCGTCTCATCAACGAGGCGGGCGGGATTGTCCTGGCAGCGCACGCCAATTCCACCCACGGTGTCGCGATGCGCGGCTTCGACTTCGGGGGCCAGACGAAAATCGCCTATACACAAGACCCCTATCTGCATGCCCTCGAGGTCACTGACCTCGAAAAACGCGGCCGCTATACTACCCAGCGCTTCTTTGATGGTTCTAAGCCAGAATACCCGCGCCGGATGCGGTGTATTCAAGGCTCCGATGCGCACCGCTTGACGGCCGATCCCCGCCACTCAAACAATCTGGGTATTGGCGATCGCGTCACGGAGGTATCGCTCCCGGAGCGTTCGTTTGTGGCGCTGATCGAGATGTTCCAGGGTACTGATTTTGCCCGGACACGCCCCTACCGCAGTTCGCGTGATCCCTATGACCACATCCAGGCAGCGCGGGAAGAAGGCGCCAATATTGTCCAGGCATTTCATGAGGTGATGACGCGCCGTAACGGGCATTTGTACAGCATCGTTGCTGATACGTGCGCGATGGCCAATACGAATGGCGGCACCATCTTCGTTGGTGTAGATGACAATCCCAAGAAGCCGCCAGTCGGTGTGGAAAAGGTCAGCACTGCTATTGACCAACTGTATGCTGAGATCGACAGCAAGGTAACGCCCAAGCTTGAACTAGAAATTGACGCTCAGGAGAGCCAGGGGAAAACCGTCATTCGGATCCAGGTCCCACGTGGCCCTGATGTCCCGTATGCTATTGATGAGAATAAGATCTACGTGCGCGACGATACCGAGACTAGCCTGGCTGTGCGCGATGAGATTGTGCAGATGGTGGTACGGTCTGAGAAGCTCCGGGCTTATCAACCAGAGCTAGACGAGGAAGAGGCAACACCCTCCGAGGATACCAGCAAACTGGCACCGCCCCGAACCGGTGTTGAAATCATCGCGACTGAAGATCGCAAGGGGCGTCTGTATCATACGGTTCGTGATCTGCGGAATGGCAGCACGGTCCGGAATGTGACACGGTCATCAGCGCGCCGGTTGTGGCACTACGCCATTATCGAGCACGAAAGCCGGACACTCAACCCGGACGCGATTCAGTGGCATGGGGAAATTGGGCTGATCAAACGCTACCAACGGGGTAACGACATCCGCCTGGATCTTGCTCAGTACGATAACGGTGGTATTCGTGTCTACTACGGCGTCACCGAAGAAGGTCTGCACGACGCATGGCAGATCTTCGCTAACATGGGCGAGCTAAGTGAGGGATAGCGCGTTTGCCTGAGGGGCTTTCGATGCCGCGCGCTACGCGAGCAACGCTCCGCCGCTGGGAATGGCTTGCCCTGATCGGGATCCTTTTCCTGGCGGCGGTTATGCGTTTTTGGGCCCCGGGTGTTGTCGAATTCAAGCGTGACGAGGCTGCCCTGTCGCGGTTGGCGCTAGATCTGGCTAAAGGAGAGGCTTTCCCCTGGTTGGGGATTGGCTCATCCGTCGGTTTTCCGAACGCGCCGATCAATGTATACATCCTCGCTTTGCCGTATTGGATCAGTAGCAACCCTCTGACTGCCAATATCTTTATCGGATTCCTGAATATTCTGGCGATTGCGCTGCTATGGAAGCTTGCCCGGCGTTATTTTGGCGCGCAGGTTGCAGTTGTTGCTGCACTCCTGTTGGCAGCTAGCCCCTGGGCTGCGATCTATTCGCGTAAGATCTGGGCGCAGGATATGCTGCCGCCGTTTGTGATTCTGGTGGTATTCACCGGTCTTCTAGGATTTATTGACCGGCTTCCGAAGCGCTGGGCCCAGATGTCCCATTTGCCGCTGTTGGCGATCACGGTCCAGATCCATCTCGGGGCAATCTCACTGATCCCCCTTACGGTGTGGCTTCTGTGGCTTGGCCGCAGGCAATTGACAACTGCAATGTGGATAGGAGTTGGCATTGCCGGATTGGTATGCCTGCCCTACCTGTACGGATTATATGATGCCGATTATGTGAGCCTAACCGCTGTCAGCGATAGCCTGGACAGCGATGAGACTGGTGCGGACGCAGAATTACGTCAGTTGAGCACGACCGCATTTGAGCACGCCTGGTTCACAGTTGCCGGTACGGATATTCATTCGCTGGCGGGAGAAGATCAGTACGAACGCTATCTTGAACAGGTGCCGCCAGCCTACCCGCTGTTTGCGCTCTTGCCGTTGGCTGCAGCCCTCACGGGCGTCTGGCTGGCCTATCGTGCCTGGCGGCGACCTGCCGTGATTCAGACAACGCTACTCATCTGGTTGGTGTTGCCTGTCGTCACCTTTAGCTTCACCTGGGCTGCACCGCAACCTCACTACATGATTCCAATGATGCCGGCGGCGTTTCTGATGATCGCTCTGGGCCTGGTCACAGTGTGGCAGTGGCTATCGCACCATGCGCCGTTGCTGCGCTATGCGCTGGCAACACTGCTGACGCTTGTTATTGTGTTGCAGGTATGGTTGTGGTTGGCGCTGCTGGCTTTCCTGGGTACTCATGACACCAGTGGTGCTTTTGGCACGCCGTTGCACTATCTGCTCGACATTCGCCAAACGGTCTTGGATGAGAATCCTGAGCGGCTGGTTGTGTATGCCGAGGGAAGCTCGCCCGAATTTGATGAAGCGCCCGCCGTCTGGGATATCCTGCTGGATGATCTTGACAACGTCCTGTTTGTGGATGGAACCCATCTGTGGATTGTGCCGGCCGAGCCGGCGGCCGCATTGGTTGCGCCATCATCCAACCGGCCCATCCCGACTTACGGGCGCAACGCGCCTGATCGTGTCTTTGATTTGCGGCCTGGAGAAGGCCACTATCGCGCCTGGTGGCAGGTTCATCAGCAAGCGCCTGACAACACGCTTAGCCCGCAAGCCCATTTTGCCAATGGGGTGGTTCTGGCGAATATCTGGCGTGATGAAGACATCTTGTGGCTGGTATGGCGCCTGCCAGCCGCCCAGCGCGCGCGCCAGTTTATTGTGTTTGTCCATGGCGTGGATGCTACTAACGAGCGCGTCGTGCAGCATGATATTCCGTTCTGGTGGGAAGGCTATTGGCAGGCGGAGGATCGGGTTTGGCTTAGCGTCGATCTGGTCGGGGCTGCTGCTCAGGAGTTGCGGATCGGGATGTATACTCTGTCCCCAGACGGCTCGTATACCAATAGCGAGTACCTAGATACTCAGGGACGTTACGTCGACCAATGGTTTTCGATTCTACGCAATCAGGTACCTGAAGCGGGGCCTAGCGCCGCACCTCAATAATCTTGCCCCACTGGCCGATCAGATGAAAATTGGCCATATTCAAGATTCCCGTTAGATACGGTGCGGGGACAAGCAGTACTAGCAGGCATAGGCATGCCAATACCGGGTCCGAAAAGAGCAACAGCGCAACCGCACCCCCTAACGACCCGGGAATAGCCGTCAGAGCGAGCAAGAAGATGGCACTGAGCACGAGCTCGGCTACTCTACCGGGCGGCGGGGTGGTGATGTCGTTAATTCGGTCCCCGAGATCAAAGAAGGCGCTGAAATCGTTGGTGACTGCATAGGTGGCGGTAGCCGAGTAGAACAGTGGAAGCGCGATTAGGATGTAGATCAGAAGTGGCAATCCCACACAGCAACAGAAGAGCAGTAGAATCTCACCCCCGCCTATCGACCAGACAATAGTCGTCAGGCAAGCAAAGATAATCAAGGGTAGCAGATAGATCACCACACCCGTTGCCACCATCACACCAACGCTGAAATCACGCCCAAAGTTAACCCATCGAGGAAGACGTGTATTGCCTGCCGTTATCTGGCGCGTCACGCGAAGTCCGTAGCCAAGCAATATGATCCAGCCCACGACCGGAATAAACGCCAATAGTGCAGCAGTGAGTGTCTTGCCTACCCATTCTTTGTCCTGAAATGGGTATTGCAGTGCCTCGAATACGTTCATCAGAATTGGCCTTTCCGATGGAATATTGGGTAGCGGGGCACCGTTGGCCTATGCCCCTTTCACCTACCTACTAGCCAGCGCGGGTCCAGATACGGTGTACCGTCAGGGCATTTTGGGACATCGGCGCTTTAATTTCATGACGGGAGATCTGGACAACTTCAAGGTTGCCCGGGTCGCCCAGCGTGGTGATATGGCGCTGCAAGGATAAACCGGTCGGCTGGGACAAGATGATGGCCAGTACAGAAAGGAAGATCATCATCGGCAGCCGGCTGATGCGATCCTGCCAGTCCTTATCCGCCCCCAGCGTGCCCAGCATAGCAGCAACACTGGTCATCAGCCCTGTGGTGACAATTCCTGTGCCGCAATTGGGGTGTACGGCTAGCCCATGTTCCCCCTTGCGCATCCGTTTCAGTGCCTCTTCAACCGCACTCCGGATTTGTTCGGTTTCTGCAGTACCATAAATGAAGAATCCATCGACAACAGCTCTCCCACCGAGAATTTTCAGGTTCCGTACCCGCCGACTCATAACGTGAATAGTGGCATGCTCTAGCCCGTGGTTGCGGCGAATACGCCGGATCGGGCTGAATGACAGAATCGGGCTAAGCAACAACGCAATCGCGCGTATCATATCGTGTTCTCCTGATTCCAATACGAATCGCCTCGCTAGGGTCGTTGCCAGTTCGGGGGCGTCGGTAATAGCGAAGGCGTGGGGTTAATCTCCAGCTCTTCATTCGGTATGGCAATAACGACGAGCCGGTGTGAATTGTCGTTTTCTGGCCAACACGTTATCAGAGTAACACGTTCACTAGGGGTGGGCAATAGCCACCTTGCGTTGTCCACGCGAACCGAAAGCGGTTGATCGCGTTCTGGCAGAACCATTGACTGGACAACCGTATAGGCGAATTCAGTGCCTTGCGAATAGAGGAACACCTGGTCCCCCGGCTGTACTTTGACCAACTGGCCGAAGACCTGCCCCCAGGCATTGTGGTGGCCATTCAGGACTATATTGCTACCCGCGCTGAGTGGTGCACTGGTGTCATGCCAGCCGCCAGCATAGCTGTTAGGCGCTTGCCAGCGGCTGTATACCTGCCCCTGAATGGTTATGGCCTCCCAGCTAACCGGAACCACCGGGGCGTTGAGTAAGATCGCGGGGATGCGGATGCGGTCTGGTATCAGGGCCCGGGGCCGGGGCGTTGGGGTGAGCCGTCCTTCTGGGAGCTGGATACCCAGGGCCGGCTCGACTTCCTGAGCCTGATGCCGGTTCAGCGTGGCCGTCGGTGAAACGGTTGCGGTTGGCGTCAGCGATGAGGTAGGCCGTGCTGTATGCGTCATACTTGGCTGTGGTGTGCGCGATTCAGCCGTAGAAGCCCTGGTAGATTGCTGGGTATTCGCCGGTCGGCGTGGCGTTTGGGTTGGTATAGGGTCTGGTGTCGGTGTCGCAGGGGGTTCGGTGGGTGAAGAGGTTTGCGTGGGCGTGGGTATAGCGGTCACGACAACAGGCATCTCGGGCATCAGTGGGATTGAGTCGACGCGCACCTCCGGGGGCTGAAGGGGCGTGGGTAGCAACGACATGGTGGTGGGCACGACCAGTGTTGCTGTGGCGGTTGATGGGATTTGGACAGCACTGCGGTCAGGCTCGACAAGCCGCAGGATTGTCAGACCAATGCCAGCCACGACGCAGAGGCCACCGATTCCTATCAAGGCTAGCCCGCTCAGCGCGAGGAGAAAACGGTTACGCACCATTACGCGAAGTGCCAGACTGCGCCTGGATCAACTTGAGAAACTTGTCGGCGTCGATATTGCCACCCGAGAGGATGATCACTGTGTTCTCAGGATCTTGACGCGGAATTCTATCGCTTAAGAAGGCCGCAATCCCTACCGCGGCCGCGCCCTCCAGCACCCATCCATGCTGCTGAAATGCCCAGCGAATGGCCTCAATGATGCTGGCCTCCTCTACCAGTACAATCTTGTCGGCATATTTCTGGCAGATGGGAACGGTGATGGCACCTGGTTCAATATCACCGGCCAAACCGTCCGCAATCGTTGGCTGTTGGGGGAAATCTGTGTCATAGAAAATGTTGTACATCGCCGGCGTAGCGATCGACTGGACCCCGATGACTTCAATTCCTGGATTGATGTGCTTGGCGGCGAGTGCTATTCCCGCGAGCAGCCCTCCACCACTAGTCGGTACAACCAGGCGCTGGACCTGAGGGCGCTGGTCGAAAATCTCGAGCGCAATCGTGCCCTGGCCCGCTACCACATAGGGATCGTTATACGGCGAGATATAGAGCCAGCCATGCTCTTGCTCAAGTTGGTGAGCATGGATTTCAGCGTCATCATAAATGGCGCCATGCAGCACGGTATGGGCGCCATGCTGGCGTGCACCATTGACCTTGCGCTGGGGCGTATCGAGTGGCATGACGATGGTAGCCTGGGCGCCCGCCAGGGCGGCACCATAGGCCACGCCAATCGCGTGATTTCCAGCGGAGGCCGCGACAATACCACGCTGCTGGGCAATATCGGCCTGAGCGATGATCGCATTGAGGGCCCCACGGATCTTGAAAGCGTGGGTTGGATTGGTATTCTCCAGCTTGAAGGCGATTCCCTGGCCTAGCGCCGGGGTTTCTTCCAGTGTCGACGGTGAAAGATAAGGCCTTAGGCGCCGTTGTGCGTTCAGGACATCGAGGAATTGGGGCAGTTGCATGGCAGGTCTTTCCGTATGCGTTCTGTATCATCCCCGTATGCTATCGGGACTGGCTGCTTTGCGCAATCCTACGAAGCAGTGCGATAATCAGAGATTAGAAAGGCTTGTTTTTGCACCAGCCGTGACCTGCCGGTGAAGTGTCTATGTGTGGCAATGAGCGCCATCTCGAAGAAACGCGCTACAAGATCCTGGTGAAAATCACACGTTGGTCGCAATCCGGGTTGCTGGCATCCATCTTCTGGGCATTGGCGATGGCCGTCGTCTGGTGGTCAGTCGCTGCGCTGGTCATCGGTCCCCTCGGCATTGCACCCATCTGGCACGATCAGGAAGTGGATTTCACCCAGGCCCCCAAGAATCTTGATAATCCCTATGAAACGCCGCGCTATGTGTATCCGCCCTGGACAGCCGTATTGCTGATTCCGTTTAGTTTTATGCCCTTACCGCTGGCAGTCTTGATTCAGATATGCGTGTTTTTCGTCCTCCTGGCGGTTTTGATTCACCGTTACGGTGGCAATACAGGCCATGTCATCCTCGTTGTGACCTCATATTGGGCTTTTGACAACGGTCTGGAACTCAATATTGATTGGCTACCCGTGCTGGGTATTCTGGTTCCTGCCTTCCTGAGCGGCCCGCTGCTGCTGACAAAACCGCAGGTGGCGCTAGGCGTATGGCTGAGCTACAGCCGGAAACAGCTTATCCGTGCAGCAAATGTTACCCTGGCATTGCTGGCGGTGTCATTTATCCTCTGGGATAACTGGCCTGAAGCGATGTGGGACAGCCTGCAGCGGTGGACACTCACTGACGAGTATTATGATCAGTTCAACCTCGCACCGATCGCATTGTTGCCGGTCCCAATTTCGCTCGCCATCGGTGCCTGGATTGGGTGGCATGCATTCAAACAACGGTCCGTCATCCTGAGTTTGCTAGCCTGGATGTTCTTTGTTCCCTACATCCCTACCTACACGATGATCGTCTACTTCGTCCCGATCACGATGCGCTTACCGTTTCTGGCTTTCATCATTAACGTGACGATGTGGATCATCTATGGTGGCGTCATACTGTTTGTTGTGCTATTTCGTCTCTAGGCGTGCAGGGATGCCGCAGTTGCAGATATTTTTCTTTTTGTTGACAGGAGTTCTAGCTGATGCATTTTGATATTGACCCCATTAATGATTATCTGGAATCGAATCGCGAACGGTTTCTTGACGAGTTCCGCCAGCTCATTGCTATTCCTAGCGTCGCGGCCCAAAAAAGAGGGATCCACGAATGTGCAGATTGGGTCATGGGGCGCTTAAGGCAATTGGGGGCCGAAGTGCAGCAGTTCGCGCTGCCGAATGACGGTAGTCCGGTGATCGTTGGGGAAATCGGCGCAGGTGAGCGGGTACTGCTCGTCTACAATCACTATGATGTTCAGCCCGAGGCGCCGTTGGACCTATGGGATTCTCCGCCCTTCGAACTGACCCGGCGTGATGGTAAGCTCTTTGGCCGCGGCACCAACGATGACAAAGGGGAATTGCTGGCCCGCATTCAGGCAGTTGAAGCCTGGCGCGAAACCTACGGAGAATTGCCCTTGAGGATCAAGTTCATCTTTGAGGGCGAAGAGGAGATCGGGAGCGTAAATCTCCCAGGCTGGGCCGAATCTCAGCAGGAATTGCTGCAGGGCGATGGTTTGCTGTGGGAAGGCGGCGGCTATGATGAAGCTGATCGAATCATCATGGCAGAAGGTTGCAAAGGTATCGCATATTTCGAACTACGGTGTCGCGGTGCGGCCTATGATCTCCATTCATCCCTCGCGCCGATGATCGTCAACCCTGCCTGGCGATTGGTATGGGCCCTCAACACAATGAAGGATTCGCAGGACCGCATTACAGTTGATGGCTTTATAGACCATATACGGCCGATGCCGCAGCCGACGATTGATCGAATTGATGCCCTGCCCTTCGAGAGTGAGCGGATGCGGGCGAACTTCGGCCTGTCGCAATGGCTCAATGCCATGGAAGATGAAACGGCGTTGCGTCAATACTATCTTGCCCCAACGATGACCATCTGTGGCTTGGAGAGCGGCTACACTGATGCCGGTACCAAGACGGTGCTGCCAGCCCAGGCGATGGCCAAGATCGACTGCCGTCTGGTGCCTGATCTAACGCCAGAGATTGTACAGGACCTCATTCGTAAACACCTCGATGCTCGCGGCTTCGAAGATATTGAGCTTGTACCCTTGGCTGGCGAACATCCTGCGATGGACATGCAGGACAGTCAGGTGCGTCGTGCAGCAATCGCGGCCAGCCAGGCCGTGTTTGGCCAGGACCCGGTGATCGTTCCCTGGTTTGCGGGCAGTGGCCCGATGTATCCGCTTAGTACCCAGCTCGGGATTCCCGTGATCTCTGCGGGGGCGACCTGGCACCCGGGAGGGCGGGCACACGCCCCCAATGAAAACATCTTCGAAGAAGACTATTTTGCGGCGATACGTTTTATGGCCGTGCTGATCGACCGCTTCGCTGCGATGAAGTGATCTAAGGTATCTTTGGCTTAAAACCTGCGGTACACTAGGGCCGTTCAATAGCACTTAATTTGAGGAGTGACTTATGG
>JAADYW010000311.1 GCA_010092845.1 Chloroflexota bacterium | reverse complement strand
TCCCGTGGCATGTTCTGGATGTCACCAGCTTCTATCTGGGGCAGATCGATGGCCAACAGATACATCCCGATGCCAAGATCGTTGGGGATGTTTCCATCTCTGGAAACGTAGTTATCGAGGCTGGTGCGCGTCTATTTCATGGGGCTTCTGTTGTCGGCCCAGCCTATATTGGCCCCGGGGCGATCATTGGGAATGGTGCCCTGGTGCGCGAAAGCATGATTGGTGCGGAGAGTGTCGTAGGGCATGTCAGCGAAGTCGCGCGTAGCTATATTGGCCGTCGTGTCAATCTGCATCGCGCTGTCGTCCTCGACTCGGTTTTTGAGGATGATGTTAACTTCTCGGCAGGATGTATCACGGCAAACCTGCGTATCGACCAAGGTCCGGTGAAGAGTACCGTCAAAGGCGAACGCCTGGTATCCGGGCGGAGTAAACTCGGGGCGATGATCGGGGTGGGCGCCTTTATCGGGATCCAATCTGGGACGATGCCGGGGGTGAAAATCGGCGCCGGGGCCGAGGTCGGCGCTTTTACCAATGTCACGAGCGATTTGATGGCTGGCGAGCGGTTATTTGGTGAACAGCAGTCCCGTAAGGTCTTTGCCACTGGGCGCGTAAGTGAGGAGGACTGATGAGCATCAATCCGAAAATCTTCAAGACGTATGATATCCGTGGCAAGGTGGGCGATGATCTCACAGCTCAATCCGCGATGACGATTGGCCGGGCCTTGGGTACGCATTTGCAGCGCCAGTACGATCTCTCCGAGGTGCTGGTCGGTTATGATATGCGTGACAGCTCACAGGATCTGCTCAATAAGCTGCTGGAGGGCCTGCACAGTACGGGCTGCGCTACGTATAATATCGGGTTGGTTGCGACCCCCGTCCTCTACTGGAGCGCGTATCGAACGGGCATGGCCGGTGTGATGATTACCGCCAGCCATCTGGGGAAGGAATTCAACGGCTTCAAGATGGTGGTGGGCCGCCGGGCGATTTTCGGCCAGGAAATCCAGGCGATCCGTGAACGGATTGAGGTTGGTGATTTTGAGACTGGACCAGGCAAAAGCTACGAAATCCTTGACGTCAATGCGTCCTATCTTTCTTATCTGGCCAACTGCTTCCGCCCTGTGCGAAAGCTGAAGGTTGTCGTCGATGCCGGCAACGGGATGGGGGGCATCTATGCGCCGGACTTGCTGCACCGGCTCGGCCATGAAGTCGAGGCGCTCTATTGTGACCCCGATGGCAGCTTTCCTAACCATCATCCAAACCCGGAAAAACCAGCCAATGTTGCTGATCTGGCGTCGAAGGTACGCGAAATCGGGGCGGATGTTGGGCTAGCCTTTGATGGTGATGCCGATCGTGTGGGCGTGGTCGATGAGACCGGGCAGCTCATCAGTGCGGACAAGATCATGGCCTGGCTGGCCCGCGACATCGTTCCGCGCAATCCTGGAATGAAGTTTGTCGGTGATGTACTCAGCAGCCAGGTGGTGTTTGATGTTGTCGAACAGCATGGTGGTCAGTCGATCCTCTGGCAATCGGGCCACGCACGCGTCAAGAGCAAAATGCAGGCCGAAGGCGCGATTCTGGGGGGTGAAAGCAGCGGCCATATGTTCTTTGGCGATCGCTATTTTGGTTTCGATGATGGGGTTTATTCGGCGGGTCGCGTTGTCGAGTTGCTCGCCGAAGGGCAACAACCGTTATCGGCCCATCTCGCTGATTTGCCCGCGATGTTCACCACGCCGGAGTACCGCCCTCACTGCCCTGAGGAGCAGAAGACCCGCGTAATTGAGGGAGTGAAGGCTCTGCTGGGCGATGTCCCGATGGTTGACGTTGATGGTCTACGGGTTCTATTTCCGGATGGCTGGGGGCTGCTGCGTCCTTCTGGCACCGAGCCGGTTCTGAGCCTGCGCTTCGAGGCCCGTAGCGAGGCCGATGCCTGGGCTTACAAAGAGCGGATTGTCGGCCTGGTGAAGCAGGTCTATCCTGATGTTGAAGATTTTTAGCACCTGGTTTTCACTGTATTTATTGGTTGATCGTAAACTTCTAGTAGAGACATGAGACTAGAGATCATCTGCCAGGGGATCCCTGATAACACTGATCGTGTCAATGAGGATGCGTTTGTCGCCTACCAGCGTGATGATGGCCAGCCGAGGTACGTGCTGGCCGCGATAGACGGGGCGACGTCTGTCACCAGCTTTGGCCCCCTGCACCAGTATCTCGCTGAACACCGGAATCATATCACCCCGGCAGCGCTGGCCGCATCCGTAACGCGCGACGCCATACTCGCGCAACTGGGTTCCGCCGATTCCAACGAGGATATCGATCCCAGCAGGCTGATCCTGGCGGCGAATGATAGGCTCCGGCGTTTGCTGGATGATGTCGCCCCTCAGATCTTTAATGCTGATGCGATTGCCGCAATTCAGCCTGAGCTGTCACATCTGCTCGATGATCCGCGCAAGATCAGGCTGTTTCTGCCAGCGGCAGTCATTACTCTGGTCAGTGTGGACACCCATGCCGGTCTGGTGCGTTTTGCCCATGCTGGGGATACAGCCTTGTTGCTGTGCTATCATGATGGACATGTTATCGTTCCCACACAAGATGATCGCACAGACATGAATTACGAGTCAGCGTTGGTATTGGCCGGCCGTACCGTGGCGAAACAGGGTGCTTCGATGCTTGACGCCGTGAACGACCCCTTTATCCGTAACCTCGATCGTGATCACCGTATCTACCACAATTTCGTGGATAAAAATGGCGCTACCAACCCGGCCCGGGGGGTGGGCGTGATTGATGGTCTTCCCCAACTCGCCGACTATATCCGCACTGGAATGATCACGCTGGATGGGTTGGCGGCAATTATCGTCGTCAGTGATGGCGCTATTTGGCCAGCACCTTTGCACGAGACGCCACGGGCACAACAGGCGCGTTACGAACGCATGTGGGCGCAGATACGCCAGGAAGGGCTGTCTGGCTATCTGGCCGCCTTGCGAGCCGAAGAACGCGCAGATTCCAATCGTGAGCGGTATCCTCGTTTCAAACTTCACGATGACGCCACTGCGGTGGCGCTTTGGTTATCAGACTTCTGATCCAACAAGGAGCAAGAAAAGCACATGACAATCCGTTTTGGAACTGACGGCTGGCGTGCGGTCATCGCAGAGACCTTCACGTTTTCCAATTTGCGTTTGGTAGCTCAGGCTGTTGCAGATTACGTCAACAACGACCTGATTGATAATGGCCAGACCCCCGAGGTTGTCATCGGCTATGATACCCGGTTTCTATCGGACCGGTTTGCAGCCGAAGTGGCACGTGTTATGGCCGGCAATGGGATCATCGCCTGGTTGACGCGGACAGATACACCGACCCCGGCACTCTCCTATAATGTAAAGGCCAAGGCCGCGACGGCTGGAGTAATGATCACCGCCAGCCACAACCCCCCCCGGTACAACGGGTTCAAACTCAAAGCATCATACGGGGGGGCTGCATCTTCAGAAGCGTCGCGTCGCGTCGAGCATTATCTAGAGCGCTTACAGAATGAAGTGCGTGGCCCGAATATGATTGATTTGCAGCGAGGGCTCGATAACGAGACGATCCGGCGCTTTGATCCCTCGTGGAGCTACTATGAGCATTTGAGCACCCTGGTCGATCTAGATGTTATCTCTCAGGGGGAGCTACGCATAATTGCTGATCCGATGTTTGGTTCGGGGCGTGGTGCGATCCGTGAGTTTTTGGGGCGGACGCGGTGTCATGTACGCGAGATTCGGGGCTATATGAACCCGGGTTTTGAGGGAATCCACCCCGAGCCGATTCGCAAACACCTGGATCTGCTTGCCGCGGCAATCCAGCAAGACCATGCAGACGTTGGCATCGCAACTGATGGCGATGCGGACCGTATTGGTGCAATGGACAACCAGGGAGAATTCGTCAGCCCGCACCAGATTATGGCGCTCGCGCTGCGCCATCTGGTTGAAAAACGTGGCATGTCGGGGCAGGTAGTCAAGACCGTCAGCACGACGGCGATGATCAACCGGATTGCTGCCCAGCATAATCTCACCGTCTTTGAAACCCCGGTCGGCTTCAGCTATATTGCGGACCATATGATGAATGGCTCGGTACTCATTGGGGGCGAAGAGTCCGGAGGAATTAGCATTCAAGGGCATCTCCCCGAAGGAGATGGTGTCTTGATGGGCTTATTGCTTCTGGAGATTATGGCTGATGCTGGCCGTGGCACTCCCTTGAGTGAGATTCTCGCCGATTTGCAGGCGAAGTATGGCCCGACACACTACAAGCGCCTTGATCTTCATCTGAAGTCGCCCGTTGCCAAGAAAGAACTTGCGCAACGCCTGAGCGAGTCGGCGCCGGGTCAAATGGCGGGACAGCGTGTCCAGGATGTACAGACGACGGATGGTATTAAGTATGTTTTGGCCGACGAGAGTTGGCTCCTGATTCGACCCAGTGGGACCGAGCCGGTGCTGCGACTCTATGCCGAAGCGACGGCAGAGGATGCTGTCTCAGAGATGCTCGCGCAGGCGCAAACGTTTATTGCGGCCGATCCGGCCGTTAGCCTAGTATGAGGTTGAGAGCGTCCGCGATATCCTTCGCTAGCCGGTGAAAATCACCCTGGAACTCGACGAGGGGGAAATTGTCGAACAGCGCCGGAATAGCGCAGGGTGTGTAGAGCACGGTGACCATCGGTTTGCGAAGCAAGATAAACGTGTGCCACTGCTCCATCAGGTGAGGGCTTTCGACCGCTTCTGGGGTGAGGATGGCGACCATCGCATCTGCAAGCTGCAGGGCGTTGTTAACGGCCTCGGTCGGGTTGCTGCCGGTGGGGATCTCCTTTTCCCAGAAGATGTGGTAGTTGGCATCATGGAGTTGATCAACGAGCTTGCTGACTACGGGGGTTTGGTCGTGATCGTGGCTGATGAAGACGATTCCCCTGGGTAGCGGGTTCAGGCTGGTGATCATCTTGCTATCCAGGCCCGTAGGACCTTCCAACCTCGCCCCGGGTTCTGAATCAATCGTTTCAGGGGCTTCTTGATAAATGAGCCGGATGCTCTCGCCCAGGTAGATGATCGAGCCAGTTGAGATCGGCATTGGCTCGGATACGAACTGATTATTGATATAGCTGCCGTTGGCAGAATTCAGATCATGATAGATGTGTATGCCCTCTTGCCAGATGAATTCTCCGTGATATCGGCTGATGGATGGATGGCGGATCACGATGTCATTATCTGATCCCCTGCCGACGGTGATGCGCGGCTGACGGGGCAGGGGTAGATGGGTTCCCGGTTCGGGGCTATCGAGCAGCTCCAGCTCTAGGTCGTCGCTGGCTGGCGCCGGGACCACACGCAAGCTGTCCTGCTCCAGGATACCGTTGGTATACAGGGTGCCATTGCTCGATAGGACGCGCTGTAGACGCGGCGAGAAGAGTCGGTAGCTCAATGGCTCGCCCCGAAAATCAACCTCAGTAAGATCGAGAAGCGTGACTATCGCCGGAATCAGTACAGCGAGCGGCTTTTCCGAGGGAAGTGGCAAACTTGACTGGTGGCCAGCCATGTCAATTAGATGTACCGCAATCTTGCTCATTAATCACCAGCCGTTCGGATCGCTAAGATTATGGATGTGTGATTCTGGGTAATCCCGGTGATGATTCCTGCCCAACGAGATGTTGTGGTGAGTATGAGCAGCAGTCGTGCTGCGAGTTTGCTCGACTACTCGGCGGTAGCCCCCATATTCAACAGATTATGGACTTTTTCAACCAGATTGTGGTGAAAAATCGGTTTCAAAATGTAGTCTGTTGCGCCGGCTTCCATTCCCTGGATGACGCTCTTCGCATCGCCGCGTGCTGACAGGATCATGATGGGGGTCTCTTTGGTATCGCCGCGCTCGCGCAGCATCCGGCACAATTCGATACCGTCAATATCCGGCATCATTACATCCAGAATAAACATATCTGGTGGCCCGGATTGATTTAGAATAGATAGCGCTTCATTCGCGTGATGGGCTTTGAGAACCTCAAAGCCGCCACGTTCCAACATGATGCCAATTAACGTCAATGCGCCGATTTCATCATCAACTACGAGAATGCGTTTCATCCGTACGACGCTCCCTTCTGCTTTGAAGGATAGTTGTCTGTAACAGTCTTGAGTGTAGCATTTTCAATATTGATTGCGCAACTCTTTAGCTAAAGTTGCTTTAAAATTAACATTTCAACCAATATCCATGGGCTATCTATAGACAAACTACCAGGCCAAAACGGTGCTGGCCTGGTAGACCATACGTCAGCGCTCTCAATGAATGCGCGTTAGGTAGCCTGCCAGTGCCCTAGTTCTTCTGGGCCCGGGCTTTGGTCAACTGGCTATCGGCGCTTGATTGTGATCCATCGAGATAGTTCTCTAGCGCTTTCCACCCCTCAGGCAATGTTAGCCAGAGGAGCAATAACATCACAACCGCTGATGTCAGGCACCAGGTACACGTCGCTTCGATGACGAACGGTTCCAGGAAGGTCAGGTAACTGGAGAAAACGACACCAAAGAGGCTGGCCCCCAATAACCCTATATGGGACCACTGGACGACCTGGCTATTTGAAACCTGTGTACCGAGCCAGAGCACGAGTATCAAAGCGTACCCGACAACGCCCAGCACCCCGATGGGAATAAGGCCAAACAGCTCGGCATATTCACTCTGTTGGACAGCGTTGCAATCGCCCATAAAGCCACACGCGGCCTCTTCGCCCTGGGTTTCAACGTATGACAGGTAGATTGCCACAGCTAGGCCAGCGAGTACAATCACTGGCAAAACCCAGTTGGGGAAGCGGATCGTGGCTTTCTTCAGCCGGCGGCTGTGCTTACGACCCTTCTGCTGAACTTTGGAACGGTTTTCAATATAGCGGTAAATCGGATTACCCATTGCAATCACGATGACGATCAAGGCCAGTGTGCTCGCCAGTGACATTACACGCGCAAGGGTATCGTCTGTTTCGTGGAAGACCAGCGTAATGCTGATGATCAGGGCCACAACAGCAACGCTCCAGGTCAGGACCCGGCCGTTGGGCCCGGTAGCCCATTCATAGAGACGGTTATCGTCCTGGCGGCTCTGGTAGGCCATTGTTGCCGTGAAGCCAAAACTCCCCACAAGGCCGATCAGGATGAAGACCGCCGCAATGTTGGCGATGTTGTCACTGGACAGAAAGCTCTCTGATTCCACGCCTTCGTAGGACTCCAGGCAAGTGAGGGGGGGCAGTGCCAAACCGTCTCCTGTCGCGAGATGCTCACGAATAATGTCAGGTGCCTGAGCGTTGATTTCATCCTTGCCATGCATCACAACGTCGCCCAGGATCATTGTCGGAACCACGGCTCGCCGGAAATCGAGCGTATCGTTGGCCTCGGTGAAGCACTCGCCCCCGTCAGTGGTACTGGTGTCGATCATGAGGAGTTGGAACTGGTCGCCGAACTCTTCTTTATAGAGGGGATAGTCGTTTTCAATGTACTCCCGGCAGTGCGGGCAGGATGGGCTATGGAAAAGAACCCCATGGACTACTGGTTCTGCTGCTGGTTCGGCCAGCGCGGGTTGCGGTAACAATACGATAGCCAGCAGGGCCATCGCAAAGACAAAAACGATCTTTCGCATGAAGTACCTCCTGTAAACCACATGAAGCCCCTTGGCCTGATGTTATACAGTACAGACCTAGGTCCAATTAGCCAAGTTCCCGGGTTCTCATCATGGGGACATCGGCTGTGGAATGGGTTAAAGCGTTCGTTGCTGAATCGTCCATGATTACGGCCACGAGAATTGGCGTGTGCGCAGGGTAGAAGCCCTTCTCGCACTCTTGTGTTCCGCCGCCGGTACCTTGCTGTTTCTTTCCTGAGTATCAGGGTAAACCACTTTGGGTCATCGTTTAGCTTAAATTAGCATGTTCTCGCAGAAGCATATAGTGTATAAACTCACAACTTGGGTAGGAAGAAATGTCAGCACACGGCAAGCGTTACTATGGTGAAAGGTATCGCTGGATGTTTTATGATCCGCGTAAAACGGCCTATTTCAAGGAAATGCTGGTGACCGTTGTCGGCCAGGCTCTGGACGCGGCTGGCTATACGCTCGAAGATAGTCCCTTGCAGCAGGCACGGGGATTGCTGCGCTATTCCAAGCGACTCGAAGGCGTTGTGCCGATCTACGGATTTATCGAGTGGCAGTTGCTGGCGTTTGAGCAAAGCACGCTGGCACGTTTTCAGATTACACTCCTCCGCAATCAGGGGCACGATGCCCGCGCGGTGACGTCGTATCCTGAGCGCGCGGAACGCACGCTCTCCTGGATCATCTGGCACATCTTCGAGGCACGGATATTGCCCGCCGATGACCACTGGTGGGTGTTTCGCGGCGAAAACGATCTGCCTCAGGCATTGGCCGATGCGGGCCGTTTGCTTTTTGGCTATGGCGTCCCCTGGCTCGAAATGCGTGACGATGTTCCGGATGGATAGAAAGTGGTTTGATTTTTGTGCCAGCAGGTTTATAGTTAGGTTGAAAGCAAATACCTGTGGGCGGAGGTTGCCGTGGAGGGAATATGCTGGAACTGGTAGGCCAGACATTGGGGCAGTATCGATTGGAAAAGCTTCTAGGTAAGGGCGGCATGGGCATCGTCTATCGTGCGTTCCAGCCAAAGCTAAACCGCAATGTCGCGATCAAAATCCTCTCCAGGACATATGGAAATAATCCCGATCAGGTGCGGCGCTTTCATCGCGAGGCTGAGACGGCAGCTTCCCTTGAACATCCACATATCGTTCCGATTTATGACTACGGCACCGAAAGAGAGATGAAATATGTTGTTATGCGGATGCTCACTGGAGGGAGCCTGGCTGAAACGCTCGACCGCTGGATAAAAGACAAAAAATCTCCGATAGCGTTATCGGACATTGCATTGCTGTTGCGGCAGATTGCGGGTGCGCTCGACTACGCCCATGAACGGGGTGTGATCCACCGCGATGTCAAGCCCAGCAATGTGATGTTTGACGATTACGGCAACGCGTTTCTGGTCGACTTTGGTCTGGTCAAGCTGGTCAACGCTACAGACAGTGCGCTCACCAGCGACGGCATCATTCTTGGGACACCAGCGTTTATGGCGCCCGAACAATGGCGTGATCAACCACTAACCGGCGCTGTTGATCAGTATGCTCTCGCCATGCTCATATACTTGCTGATTACTGGCGAAATACCCTTCAACCCTAATGCCAACCCCTATGAACTCATGCGGTTGCATTGCTACGCCGAACCAACCCCGCCGAATACCAAACGTCACGACGTCTCTGAAGCAATGAGCAAAGCCCTCCTGCGGGCCATGGCGAAAGACCCTGGCGACCGCTTTGCGCGGGTGATGGATTTTGCCGAAGCATTTCAGGCTGCGCTAGCGGAACCAGTGAGCGCGGTCCAGTCGCCTGGGCTATCTGATCCAGAGCGTACCTTGCATCCTGGCCCGCCGAAGCGCGCTAATCCTGTTGCCATGATAAGGGTCGAGCAGTCTCGCGACCACGAGACAATAGGCAAAGTCATGCACCTCGATACTTTCCCCTTCCAGATTGGCCGTCTCAACCGCGACCTCAATTTCAACGGCGATCGGAATGTGTCACGCAATCATGCCCAGATCACCTGCAATGAAAGCGGGGAGTTTTTCATCGAGGATCAAGGCAGCACGCTACGTACCACGGTTGATGAACTCGAGATCCAGCCTTACCAGCCTGTGAAGCTCGCGCATAACAGTCGCATTTGTCTGGGAACCACCACGCTCCTCACCTTCTCGCTCGAGGCGGGCTCCGGCCAGCGCTAGCGCCCGTTTATGGGGATTGGACCACGACCTGAAAGGGTGTCCAGGACCCCGGCGGGATAGTCGTGAAGTGGGGTTCGCCGGGTGGTTGCCACAGTAGGTGGATCCGAGAATGGCTGGTTGTGTCCAGATACAGGACCTCGACGAAATGTCTTCCCCGTACCAATTCCTGGCGTGTATAGATAGTCTGGTTGGGCTCTGATGTCGTCAATAGTATGTCGCCATCAATCCGTAGCTCTGCCCATTCAATTGCGCGAAGACTAAATCCATAGTCACCTGTCTGCTCAATTCGTAGCCAACCCCGCCAGACGACGCCATAGGGTCTTGCCATCGGCAACTCGTGAAAGTAACTGTCGAGTGTAGGGTCAATTCGCTCGAGATCGGCAACTGTTGTACTGTCTGCCAGATCTTTCAGCAGGGCGGCAGGATCGGCGGGCAGGGTGCCAGCATCAAGCTCCCGGGTTGAGAACTCGTAGAAGCGGCTGGCCAGGCCAGCGGGGCTTACCGGATCGTGGTAGAGGTAGTGCGCCGGAACGGGGGAGAAGCTGTAGTCGTCTGGTGTGCGCCACTCGAGGGCGCTGTTGGGTGGCTCTACCCGCAGCAGGTGATCGCCCTGAGCCAGCAGGAGTGAATCGCGGGCCGAGATGCGGCGACCATTAAGGTAGAGACTCGCTCCAAAATCCGTGCTCAGGCGGTATTCCCCGTATTCTGGGATATACAATACACCTCTGCCGTCTGTGCCTAGCCCCTGCAGGCTACGCAGATCTTCTGGCTGAAGTACGATCTCGTAGAACAGTATATCGTCGTGCAAAAAGCCATAATCTTGTGCTGTGATGGCGCTGAAACGCGCCGAGGGATAGAGGCGATTTGCTTCTTGCCAGAGCCATCTATCGGAGGTGTCCAGATATACGACCACGGGCGTTTCGGGTTCAACGCGCAGCGGGAAGGCGTCGGGTAGCCTCAGGGTTTGCTGGCGATTGCTGATTTCTGGTGCGACAAAGCGTGTCGAGGGGTCGTAGGAAATTAACGGTGAGAAATAGAACTGCGCGTTGTCGGCGTGTGTTCTGGCGTATTGCCCCATGATGGTTGGCACTGCTGAGAAGCTGTGCCATGCGTCGAAATCACGCGCTTGTTCTTCGAAGTACGTATCGTAATTCCGTTGTGCGCTCAGCAGGAGCACTGCCACCAGGATGCCTAACAGGCTGCGTGAATACCGGCTTTGTGTCAGTATCCGGGCAATCGCGTACGTACTCAGCGCGCAGAAATAGCCGATGGCGGGGAGCACGCCGATCGTTCGCAAGCCCTGTGGTGCTTCGAATTCCAGTGTCAGGATGCCCGGCAGCAAGCCGAAGAGAAGCACCAGCACGAAGAAGCTGTTTTCCGGCTGATGCAATCCCCGCAGCGCTAGCCCCAGACCCATCAGCATCAGTATGCCCATGACTGGATCCAGCATGGGCTCGCCAGGAAGGTTATGTCGTCCATTCCGGTCCCCACTCACGTGGAACATCAAGGCGTGGTGCTCGATGTTATGCCACAGGGCCGCGTCGAGGCTCTCTGAGGTGCGGTTCGCTGGGTCCAGGATGTTAACCTGGCGGCTACGGGCCATGAACGCATCGGTGTCCGTGTTGATGAAGATGAGCAAGGGAAACGTCGTAGCCAGGGCCACTGCCACGACGAGGACGCCCAGCCCTATGATTCTGGGCCGCCAGAAAGGCGACTTGAGTATGGCATAACCAGCCAGTGCCAGGATCATAAACCGAAAGGCGGAGTAGAACCATAGCCCCAGGCCGATGCTCATTCCGAGCCAGGCTGCATCTTGCCAGCGATGATAGCGCAGCACCCGGACCAGAAAATAGAAAGCCAGCAGCGTAAAAAATGCCGTCTCAATGCCGGTCATCGCGATCCGGCTGAAATTCACTGCCCAGCGCATAACTGCCAGGAAGAATGCCAGCAGGATCCCGAACCATGGGCCTCGCATCTGGCTGCCAACCATGTAACCCACAATCACTGACAGGACCCCAAATGCAACGCTGGTCACACGCAGCGCTTCGATGCTGGTCTCGCCAAAGATGTCCAGCGCTGTCTTGTACAGCCAGAGATGAATCTGAGTCATGTTGGCGACAAAGGTTGGCCGGTAGGTGGTGTTTTGGAGCATGCGTCGGGCTTCGAGGCCGTTGATGGCCTCATCGTACCACAGCCCGAAAGGAATGCTGTCGAACTCGGTGAGCCGGAAATAGAGTGCCAGAAGTACAATCCCGCCGAGCAGGATAAGGTGCCACGGGCGGCTCCGCCAGTGAATTGGTGCTCCACGCAACAGAGTCCACGCCCCCAACGCCAGCATCAACCAGCCGATCGCGAAGTAATCCCACGGCAACCGGCTAGGGATTTCGCCGATTTGCAGGCCGTAGAAGATTTCAAATGCCTGAGCCAGCATGATGGCGCTGCCGACCAGCCAGGTTGCGCCCAGCATACGCCGCCAGTCGCTCCGGATTTGTGGCCGGGCTCGTATTGCAGGAGATGGCACCTCGGTTATGGGCGCGGGCCAGGCGACGACGGCCAGGAGCGCGGTCGCTATTGCCGCCAGGATGAAGCCGGTCATGCTGTTCTCGCTGGTGAAATTCTGGTGAGCGCTATAGCCTAGGGCCAGGATAGGGATGAGTGTCAGGAACCGTAGCGTAGCTTGATGCTTGAGGAAGAACCGAAAGTAATGATTTTGTTCGAGACGTTGCCGACGCTCTAAGAGATTATTGACCCAGCCAGATAATCGTGCTGCAATAAGAGAACGCATCAGCTTGCCGTCGAAAGTTATCCCGGTCGATTACATAGTTGCAGTATGCCATATCCGGCCGCCAAAACATAGCCATGAGTCGTAGAATTCAGATTTACCTTATCCTGATTGCCACGGTCGTGCTGGCCGGTGCTTGGCGGTTCGTCGGCATCAACTGGGATCGCTATGGTCTCAATCACCCTGATGAGCGTTATGTCGGCAGTGTAACTTCGGAACTGGGCAACAAGGATTTGCTTCTGCCCAGGGTGCAGGAACGCTGTACTGACGACGAGAATCCGGATGGATTTTTCAACACCCGATGCACTGCCCTGAACCCGGTTAACATCTCTTCTGATCCAAGCACCAACCAGGAACGTAGCTTTGCCTATGGTACGCTGCCGGTGTTCATGGTGCG
>JAADYW010000060.1 GCA_010092845.1 Chloroflexota bacterium | reverse complement strand
TCGTAGCGCTGCGCCTATCCTGATAGATCGCAGTTTGTCGCGCTTCGAAACCGTATATGCTGCTGCCGGCTCACCAAACACGATATTTCCTATACCCTTAGATACTATGGTGAGGATCACGAACGGTTCGGTCCACGATCTCGTTGTTGAGACGTGATGGTGGCTTGGCTTAGAAGCCGAGGCGCTCTTGCCATAAGATATGCGACACGCTACCATACGCCAATTATAATGCCCTGGTGTATTTTCAGTAGCCGAAGCCTGGTATGGATCTGGTAGTAAATTGATGGATCAGCAAGCTCTTATCGATTTCCTTGAATTCTCCAACGAGATCTTGTCGATTGCGATCGTCATTATCTCGGTCTCAATGTTACTCTACAATCTCACGCGGAACTACCGAGATCGCGTCAATCGCGCCTCGAGTGTATTGCTAGCCAGTGTATCAATCGCCTATTTGGCTGATGTCTTCGTAGCACTGGAGCCAAATCAGCAGGCGCTTGAAAACAGTTTTCGCTTCCAATGGATTGGTGTCGCGTTTGTCCCGGCGGCGATGTATCATCTTTCAGATGCATTGCTGGCAACCACAGGTCTGGTCTCGCGGGGCCGGCGCCGCAAGGCTGTCCGCGCCCTGTATGGTGTTGCGACCGCGCTGTCAGCGGCCGCCTTGATGAGCGACTCTCTGGTTCGTGCGCTCGTCCGCGAACCTGTTTGGCATATGAATGCCGGGCCTATTTTTGCCGTTTACCTGGCCTATTTTCTGGTTGCCGGCGGTTTTGCGTTCTTCAACGTAATCCGTGCCTGGCGGCGTTGTCTCACCACCTATACCCGCCGGCGTATGACGTATTTGATGGCTGCGTTTATTACGCCTGCTTGGGGCATTTTCCCCTATTCATTGCTGTTGTCTTCCCTCTCTTCTGGCCTGAATGCCATCCCTGAGTTCGTGTTGTGGACGGTGTTCAATATCGCGAATCTTGCTGTGCTGGCGATGCTGGCCTTTATGGCGTATCCGCTCTCGTTTTTTGGCGCGCAGAAGCCAGACCGTTTGGTCAAAGCAGAGCTCCTCCAATTCATGGTCCGGGGCCCGCTTACTGGCGTCGTGGTTGTGGCTGTTATCCAGACCTTTACGCGCTTGCGTCCGACCCTAGGCGTGGGAAGCGACGAATTCATTGCTTTTGCCACCGTCGGCGCGGTGCTCTGTTTGCAATGGGGCATAACGGTTTTCATGCCACGGATAGAAAACTGGCTCGTCTATACCCAGGATCAGCAGCAAGCGCGCTTGTTTAAAGAGTTCAGCCAGCGGCTGTTCACCCGGGCTGACGCTAACCAACTGCAGGAAGCGATTCTGGCGGCGGTTTGCGACCAGCTGCGGGTGCCAACTGCATTCATTGCATCGATTCGAAAGGATGAGGCCCATCTTGAGCAATACGTCGGCTTCATCTCCTCAGAGGAATTACAGGCCGCTGAGAAGGAGTTAATCGGTCGCTTCGATGGCACCGCGACAGTCGATGATTTTGAAACGGATAAGGTGAAGCGACACGGACGTTTCTTTCTCTGGCGTTCGTTCTGGCTGGTCCCGGTGCACCGGCGGAACGGACTGAATTCGCCATCACCGCTATTGGGTCTTCTCGGGATATGGGCACGCTCCCCTGAGCCGGCCCTCAGCGAGGAGGAAGAGCATATTCTTGATGTCCTGGTCGAACGCACTTCGGAAGTGTTAACCAACATCTATCTGCAGGGCCAGATCTTTTCGATGATTGAGGGGCTGATCCCTGAGACGCCGGTTCGCGCGGATAGTACCAACATCAGCCCCTTCGGTCAGGTTTCAGTGACAGGCGATACGAATGCCCAACCAGACTTGATCAAGTCGCGTAGATCGATCATCGCGAGCGAGGACTTTCCCGAAATGGTGCGCGATGCCCTGCGCGATTACTGGGGTGGTTCTAAGCTCCTGGAAAGCGAATTGCTCAATCTGGGCGTGGTTGATGAGGAAGCCGCCAAAATGGATGGCAATCGTGTCAACGCGCTACGGCGGGTTCTGGATGGTGCGATAGAGCGCCTACGCCCTGAAGGCCAGCAGAATTTTACCCGGACTGATTGGATTCTCTACAATATCCTCGAAATGCGTTTCTTGCAGGGGCGTAAAGTGCGTGATGTGGCGCGGCGGCTGACGATGAGTCAGTCCGATTTCTACCGTAAGCAGCGCGCCGCTATCGAAGAGGTGGCGCGGATTATTGGAGAGTTTGAGCAACAGTACATCGCGGAAACCCAGGCTTCTTCTGACCTGGCACCCCATTCTGAACCTGACCATGTCATGAGCTGAAGTTTTCTATTTTGTCGCCACAGTTGTAGAATCGGTTTGTCATCCCCCTGGGGAGTCGTCCTGCGGGAGTTGGCAATGTGTGTCCAGCCAGTCAAAAATGTGGAGACATTACACCTGATGAGCGACGCCCCCTCGCCTGCTGAGAATCAAGTTCGAACGCCGGATGACACAACTGGTGGACGACCATCCAATCACCGTAATCATCGCCTTGGCTTAACCCAACGGATTGTAACCGGCGTGTTGCCCGCAATTGCGATTGTTTTGGCACTTTTTGCGATTTGGCTATGGTATACCGAGACCCGTGAAGAAACGCATGAGCCTGTTCCAGTCGTTGAGTCTGAAGATGCCGTTCTGGCACAGGCCAATCTTGTGCTGGACCGGGCCAATGACGCGGTGAATTCGGCCGAGTTGGTCCTCTCATTTCTTGAGGGGGCTTCGGTTATTATTACGATTGTTATCGCGATTGCGGCTATCGTGGGGTTAAGCAGTATCAGCGAGCTGCGTGAGACGGTTGATGACGCCGAAAATGAGCTTCTCAAACGCGTGGAGGAGGCGGAGGCGCGTCTTCTGGCCCGTGAACGCCAGTTAGCCAATATGGAGGATTTGCTGGCAGAGGCGGAGGCCCGGATCGACCGGCTCATTGAGGAACGGCTCGAGCGTGTCTATCAAGATACAGAAAGTGCCCGACGCGAGTCACGCGCCCTGGCCCGCCATTCTCTGGCCGAGCAGCTCCTGCGCGAGAAGAATATTGATGCAGCACTCCATGCCTGCGAAGAAGCCTATAAGCTCGATCCACACAATCATGCCAATAACTACCTCTATGGCATGCTCTTTCTGGAGAAAGGTGAGTATGATACGGCTATTACGCGTCTGGAAGAAGCCCTGGAGATCGAGCCAAATTTCCCAGCAGCGATTGCCGCGCTGGGATTAGCTCACCGGCGTGCTGGGGATCTTCAGGATGACCGCCGTCGCCGCAATGAGTACTACAATGTTGCCGAGGCACGCCTGCTTGAGGCCATGGAGAAGGACCCGATGCTGCTGACCCATGATGGTGAGTCCTATTATGGGACCCTGGGGAGCCTGTACCGCCGCCAGGGGCGGATTGAGGATGCGCTGGACAGCTATCGGCGGGCTGCGGAGGCAACCCCGCGCCGGTCGTACCCCTATCTCAACCTGGCGATGCTCTATATGCAGCAGAGCGAAGACCAGCTTCGCGATCAGAATCTCTTGATTGCTGAGCGAAACGCTACTCGTCGTCTGGCTGATACCCCGACGGACTACTGGGCGCTCTATGATATCGCTCTGATCCGGCTGATACGGAGTGAAGCCGACGGCGCAAAGCAGGCGTTCAAGGAAGCGATCGAGTTGACGCCGGCAGCGGTGAGTACATACTATAGCGTGGTGGCTCGGCTGACGTTCTTGCAGAGTTTTATGCCAGACATGGCGGGGCTTACTGATTGCTCTGATATGCTGGATGCCCAGATCAAACGCTTCAGCACACGCTAGGAAGGGACAACAACTATGGGCTGGCGAAAATTGACGTTTGGAATCAGTGTGGCGACCTATGCGCTACTCATCAGGCCCCAATTGCTGCGACTGGGAGCATCTGCGCAAGAGGCTGCTACGTCGTATCCTGGCGATTCCTATTTGCCTCAGGTGCACATCGAAGCTACTCACGCCATCTCCGTAGCAGCGCCCCGCTCTGCGGTCTGGCCATGGCTGGCACAGATGGGCCGCGAACGGACCGGATTCTACGGCATTGATCGGCTGGAGAATTGGCGAATCCCGAGTGTGACCTATATTCGCCAGGATATTCCCGCGCTGGCGCTGGGCACAATGCTCGACAATGGCTTAAAGGTGCTGGACTTTGTCGCCGAGCAGTATCTCGTCATTGGCGGTTTTGATATGCCCAACGACCTGGGAGGCAGGTCTGATATTACTTATGCTTACTGCCTGGCCTCCCCTGAGCCGGATACAACACGCCTTGTGATTCGGATGCGGACTTTCACTGAGGGCTTCGCGGGGTGGCTCTATAATCGTGCGTTTGAAGTGCTTGATGTCTGGATGATGCACGCTCGGCTGAAGGGCATCCGTGAGCGAGCCGAGCGGATGGTGCATCCGATCGAATACGAGACTGTCCCCTTGGCCGATCTCGCACCAACGGGGCCAATAGCGTCAAGCGAGAATCGCAGCTAAACACCGCTTGTCTTCTTTTTGAAATGCGGTACAATAGAACGCATGTGCGGAAGATATACAAGTACAGTCGTTGACCCTGATATCATTGCCCAGGCATTTGATCTGGATCTCCCACCGGACACACCCTCGCTGCCGGCGCGTTATAATATCGCGCCAACCCAGGATGTAATGACGGTTGTCAAGGATGAGGAGAACAACACCCGTCTCGCCTGGATGCGCTGGGGGCTCATTCCTTTCTGGGCAAAGGATCCGGCGATTGGTAACCGTCTGATTAACGCTCGATCTGAAACGCTGGCGGAGAAACCGAGCTTTCGGGCTGCCTATCGGTATCGACGATGCCTGGTCGTTGCCGATGGTTTCTATGAGTGGAAGGGCAACGATGACGGTTCCAAGACGCCGTACTACATCCGTCTAAAGGATGGTGGTCTATTCGGCATGTCGGGTCTGTGGGAGGTCTGGACCGATAAGCAGACCGGGGAAGTCCGCACTACCTGCACCATCATCACGACCAGCCCCAATGAGCTTGTACAGCCAATCCATAACCGCATGACTGTTATCCTACCCCGTGAGCACTACGACACCTGGCTCGATCGCAATACTACCGATACGCGCCAGCTCCAACCACTGCTACAGCCCTATCCGGCCGAGGCAATGACAGCGCATCCAGTTTCAACTCGCGTCAATAATCCACGCCACGAAGGCCCAGAGCTAATCGAACCCATCGCTTGAGGTTGTTTGCTGCCCGGTTGGCTTCGCGACGACGACGCGCCGCTCGTCATAGGTTTCCCGAGATGGATTCCAGTCATCGCACGTAATGAGCGTGAGCTGCGGCTCCTCAGTCGTGCGCAGGATCTCAATATCCTCGGGATCAGTGCTGAATACTCGCGTTACCTCATAGATCTGCATCGGTTCGCCCGCACCGTCCTGAATGAGGATCGTATCGCCGACTTCAGCATCGTAAAGATAGCGAAACGGCCCAGGATTGCCGAGTTCATCCTCAAAATGGCCGGCCAGGACGGTATTGCCTGTCTCACCTAGCCAGGAAGTGCCCTCAAGATGACCGACCAGGTCCTGCAAATTCGCTACATCCCAACTACCGGGCACTTTGCGAGCCGTTACAATCCGCCCAACCGTGCCGGTTGCCGGAAAGAAGATGCGTCTTGACCGGGATTCATTTGATAATGAAGATGCCACATCAGCGGTAGCGCTCTGGGCAATATCAGCATCGTTGGCGGCGTTGACCGGGCCACTCGTTGGCACAGCGTCCGACTTCCCGGCCCCTTCCAGCAGGGCGGATGAGGTCTCGAGAGCTGCTATTGTGTCATCCATGTTATCAGCGTCATCGTCTGGTTGCGTGCTCCAGAAGTAAACACCTGTCCCAGCGATCATCCCGATCACGATCAGTGTCAACAGGCAACCAAAGGGAGAACGATCCTCCTGGTAGCGACTGACAGGGTGGCTATAGCGTCGTCGGGGCATCGTGCTTTCCCTGCAAAATCCTTTGTGGTCGTGTTGGTGAGTTATTGTAACACTCGATGCCCAACCGAGGCCATACGCCTTTCCGACGAAATGGCGTCGTATCTGAACGGCGGGTATCGGTATCTATTGAAGTCTCAT
This sequence comes from Chloroflexota bacterium, assembly GCA_010092845.1. Classification (GTDB taxonomy): domain Bacteria; phylum Chloroflexota; class Anaerolineae; order Aggregatilineales; family J027; genus J027. The sequence continues at coordinate 7,443 of JAADYW010000060.1, read as the reverse complement.
GATGAGCAGTGTCATGTCATCGAACTGCTCGGCACCGTTGCGATAGTGATCCAGATGCTCGAAGATTGTTTCGCAGAAGTCGTGAGGTGCCAGTTCACGGAGATGTTCTACCAGCTCCTGAAAGCGCTCATACGCGTAGATCTCGCGGTTGTCATTTTGGACGTCGGTCAGACCATCCGTGTAGAGGACCAGTCGATCCCCGGACGAGAGGGCAACATTTTCTTCGGAGACAAAGAAGTGTTCCTGGTCCAATAATCCCAGCACAATTCCCTCGCCACCCAGGGCGTGGATGCTGCCGTTTTGCAACAGCAGCGGCAAATCATGCCCAGCTCGGGCATAGACCAACGATTGCCGCCGGATATCCACCACGCCATAAAACACGGTGACAAACATGTTCGCCTTGCCCAGCTCGCACAGAAGCTGGTTGACATTGTATAGTACTCGCTGGGGTGATGCTTCGCGCCGTGCTTCAGCCAGGATCAGGCTGCGTGTCAGGGCCATGAAGAGCGCAGCGGGCATGCCTTTGTCCGAAACATCACCGATAACGAGACCAACACGCTCATTGTCCAGACGGATAACGTCATAGAAATCCCCACCGACTTGACGCGCTGGCTCATACCTGGCTGCGAATTCGAAGCCCGGGATCACGGGAAATGTCTGCGGAACGACGCTCTGCTGTACCTGACGTGCCAGCTCAAGCTCGCGTTCCAGGCGTTCTTTTTGCAGCAACTCGCGCTGGGCATCTTCGAGCGCCGCAATCTTCTCCTGAAGCTGGCGGGTGAGGATGGCGCGCTGGATAGTCAGAGCGGCATAGCTGGCGAAGGTCTGGAGCATCGCCATTTCCGCCTTGTGAAACCGCGCGCGCTTCAGGGTGTTCACGATCATGAAGCCAACCTGCCTCTTGTCAGCAATCAATGGTACCAGCAGACCAGCCTTCAAACTTAAGTGTTGGCGCCGGGCCATCTGGACTTGTACGCCGGGAGGCCAGCCAGCGAACGGCTCTGGATCGACGCGATCGCGACGAAAGGGCTGGGCGTCAAATCGGGCCTGGTCATCAATGAGTTCAGGCGGCCAGCCAGAAACGGCCAGGATCTTGGCAGTGTCGGCGTTATCCAGCAAATAGAGGATGACATGATCAGCGCCGCAGATCTCCTGAGTTCGCTGGCAAACGCGAGCAGCCAGATAATCCGGATCGCTCGACTCGATAAGGGCCTGGCTAATGTCCTGCAATGAGATCAGGGCGCGTGTGCGTTGCTCTAAGACACGCTGACCGGCTTCCAGCTCAGCAACACGGCGCCGGAGATCAGCATTGGCTTGCAAGAGCTCGGTTTCCCGGCGCTGCATGATTTGATGAACATGGCGGTAGTAGTCCTCTTCGAAGCCAAGCTAGTCCGTCAGCGAGAGAACGCCCTCCTTGGCCAACTGGAGAAGATAATCGGACATCATGAGCTGGCTTCGGTATTGATATGGTGGCAGCAGTGGTGTCTCTACTCTTAGGAAATCGAAGACCAGTTTTTCCCCGATGTAGCCAGTCTCCTGGCAAGTTGGGCATCCGCGCGATTCGAAGAAAAATCCGGATTCAGTGGGGCCCGATGCACGGGTGAGGTGTTTCAGGTTCTGGTCAAGGTCTGGATAGCGCCGGGTAAGCTGCATCCAGTGTTCAGGTTGGATTGTCGCTGGCTGCCGGCAATGCGGGCATAGGCCATGCACATGCTGAACTGAAATCAACGAGAGTGTTTGACCGAGGCCTTCTGATGGTAAGCCCCATTCGGCTAGCTGGTGGAAGACTGCGCTTCCCCGGTAAGGCACATCGATCTGGGAGAGGACATTCAGACCGGCCTCAACAGCGATCATCATTGGTGGCAAGGTGAACGCTGACAGCGGATCGATGACCAGCAGGTCTGGCCCTTGCTCCAGCGCCGCGGCAACGTGGTCCTCGTATGTCGTTGAACCATCAACCAGAAGCACTTCCGCCTGATCACGGAATTGGCGCGCAAAGCGACTGAGTTGACGATCCTCAGTAATCATCATGCAGACGGCGCCAGGATGGCCCGCGAGAAACTCGTTGACCATCAGGCGAAAAACTGTTACCCGACCGCTGAAACGTTGGGATGGCACTGTTCGTTGGCTTTGGGTTGGTTGCGGATCGAGTCCACAGATGAGCGCCAGACTGGACGGTTCATCGACCCACTGGCGAACATACTCCGCAACTGGCGGCAGATGATAGAAATCATGCAGACGCAGCATACATCGCTCCACAGAAATGTCGTTCAGAGCATTTGTATTATATCTGGTTCAAGGGTTTGTGGCTGGTTGTTAACTCACACTGTCAACAACCCGGTGGGTGATCGGGCTGTGCTAGAACCGGCCATGAGCCGGGCATTGCTAACCATGCCCGGCTCGTGGCGTTCAGTCCGCGTCGCTGCGAAGAGTTAGGATTGGCTGCGCATGGCTTCCGCTTGTTCCCTGAGCCACGCGATCCAGGCATCGAAGCCTTCACCTGTATGGCAGGATACCGGAAATGTGGTCAAACCTGGGTTGAGGATCTCCACACCTTCTCGGAAGTAGTCCATGTTGAACTTGATGTACGGGAGTAGATCGGTCTTGTTGAGGATCAGCACGTCAACACCCCGGTACATCCCTGGGTATTTGTATGGCTTGTCATCGCCTTCTGGAACTGACGCGATCAGCACATTTTTGTGAGTGCCTAGTTTGAAATTTGCTGGACAGACCAGATTGCCGACGTTTTCAACGACCAGCATATCGAGTTCATCCAGCGAAAGTTGGGAAAGCGCATCACGGATCATATAGGCTTCGAGGTGGCAGTTACCCCCGGTATTGATCTGCACAGCCATTGCCCCCGCCTCCTGGACCCGCTCCGCGTCGATGGTGGTGGCGATATCACCCTCGATCACGCCAAGTCGCAAATCATCACCAAGGCGTTTAAGGGTTTGTTCGATCACGGATGTCTTGCCCGCTCCCGGCGAGGCCATGAAGTTCATCGCGAAGACTCGGGCCGCATCGAAGCGGCTGCGATTGACTTCTGAAAGCTCGTCATTGGCGCTCAGGATCTTCTCAACAACAGGAATTGTTTTGCTCATAACACTACTCCTTTATGCATTATCCGAAGATGGTGTCTCGTCCGTCTCAACTTCTAGCGATTCGATATAAAACTCATCACCCGAAACCAGTTGAACGTGGGTGTTGCCGCATTGGGGGCAGGCGAACTGGTCTTCTTGGAGCCGGTAATCCAGGTCGCAGACTGCGCAGTGCATTTCAGCGTTCAGGCGCTGGAAGTGCAGGGTTGCGCCTTCAGCGATGGTCCCCTCGCTAATGATATCCCAGTAAAACTGCACCGAGTCGTCAATAATCGACGACAGCTGCCCGATTACCAGATACAGGTCTTTGATACGGGTTGCGCCGGCCTCGTTGGCATGGCGCAGGGCGATATCCAGAATGCTTTGCGTAACGGGAAGTTCGTGCATGATTAAGCGCTATTGATCCTATACAACTTGGACAAAATAGACACCACTGATTTGTTTGCCATCTTCAGTGACAAAGATCGCGGGGTATGCGGCAAACCCCAGGCTTATTTTGAGCATGTAGTTCTCACTTTTGTCAAGTGAGGACCATGAGCGCAACTGGTAGGCGCCCAGTGTGCGCGTTAGCTGAAGGGCAGCTAGCTGTAGTGCGCGCCCGTAACCCTGGCGGCGATAGGCTTCCTCAACAGCGAAGGTTTGCACAAACGTCTCGGTCAAAGGTTTACTGAACGCATCAGTGAGACGGTGATTATACCCTGCGCTCCAGTCGGTTTTGGGCACGGTAACGATCTGGGTCCGGATTGAGATATGCCCGATGATCTCGGCCCCTGCGAATGCGCCGAGAAAATATGCTGCTGGTAACGGGTGCGCGTTAGTATCAATGACCCAGCGGGCCATATCTACGCGCAGCAGATGTTCCACAAGTGCAGGCCAGAATTCGTGCTCAGGCGTAAGTTGTTCAACCGGCATGCTGCCTATTTCTCGTTACGTCTTGTCTGAGACTACTAGGGTACGCCCTGATAGTGAATAAGTATATAATATGCGACTTCGGGGGTGGGTTTCAAGCCTGGGCTAAGCCGGTTTTGGTAGAGAACGCATGGCCAGTCCATGAGGCATCACCGAACGGGAAGCGCGTTTGAGAATACAAAACGCCTCAGAAAGAGGCGCTTGTATCCTTGCTTTTGTATCGATGTGTGTGGTGGTCTATCCGGTTGCGCTTCAGCATAGTTTACTGGCTGGAGCGATACCGGTCGTACAAGGCACGTGTCTCTTGCGAGGGCGTGATATTGAACTTACGCTTCAGCATTTGCTCAAGAGTCTTGTACTGAGCTAGGGCATCGTCAACACGGCCGGCCTCGTAGAAAAGCGTCATGATGTTGCGTTGCACGTCTTCACGGTCCGGTTTTTCAGCGACAGCACGTAGGAAATAGCCCAGGGCGCGTTCTGGCTCATTGAGCTGGTTATGCAGACGCCCAAGACCAATCAAGGCCTGGGCGAAGCTGTCCCGAAGCTTCTCGCGCTTTTCGATTACCCATGGCATATCCAGGCCTTCCAGGTAGGGATGCCGGTAGAGTTGAATGGCGCGATACCATTTGGCTGGTGCCAGTTCTTCGGGGCCGGCCAGCGCTTCCTCAACCATCTGCTCGAATTCGCGCGCATCATAAAGAATATTGACGCGCGGTGACGGGACATAAAACCCGTTACTGTAGGCCGTGATTTCGTAGCCAAGTTTTTCGCTAATCTTGCGCTTGGTCACATGGAAAACATTCGTGGCTTCCTTCACCCCCAGGTGGGGCCAGAAAACCTCGAAGATCTCATCACGGGTGACCATTGGATGGTCGATGAAGTAGTAACACAGGTTGCGGGGCAGGGAGCCATCCCAGGAGCGGATGTAGCGCCCATCGCTCAGGATTCTCGAATGCCCGGAGAGGGATCGAAATTCAACCTGGCCCCGCGCGCTAGGCTCGCTGAAGATCCCGTTCTTGACAGCCATGTTATCGCCTACGGCTGTCGCCAGGTTTTCTAGAATGAGGTCATTCCAGGGCTGGCGGTAGAGTTCACGTCCGTTGACGACGATTTGGGCTTGGGAGGGTAGGTGATGTGGCAGCTCCCGGAAGAAGCGTTGCAGGTTTTCATGATCAGCTTTGAGGCGGTCGAGCTCATTGAAGACGATAACAAACGCATCACTGCGTAGCTCAGCCAGATCACCAGCCAGGGCGACTGCCCATTCTTCAGGGCTACTCGAACCCTTGAGGGCTTGACGAGTTTGCTCACCGAAGTCACTGGGGAACTGGTAGTCATCCACCAGGTTTTCTACCATTTTGCGGACAGAGTCATCCTCGTCACGCAACTGGTAATAGTAAACATCACCAGAATATTCGCGTAGTACGAGCGCCATTACAGCAGTATGGCTGGGGTGTCGCGGATAGATAATCAGAACAGGGGTATCAACTGCGCGTTCAACCACGTCCTCATATCGTATCTCCGCGATAATCTCAGGAGAAGTCAATTGTGACATCGGCTACGGCGGTTCCTTTCTTAGAAATATTCACAACCAAACCAGTACGAAGGATTGGCGAATGAAAAGGTTCTCAATCAAGTTGTGTAATTTTTACGGTTTCTCCTGTTAAGACAACGGTTAACCGCCGATGTGGTCGCAATACAAATCTAAGGGTTGCCGAAATCCTCTGAGGCTAAGGTATATTTGATAAATAAGGTATATTACCGAAGAATAAGTATACATCTTGTGAAGCTAACTATGTTGACTAACATGGTAGCTTGGAATGTTTCACCAATATATCTTAGTGTCATTCTCTCACTATTGACACAGAATTTTAACCGATAATAATGGGCTATGCAAGGCACTATCTCAGAGGAGCGGCACGATTCACAAGTCTTCGTCCTTTAATAATACCACTACCTTTTAAAAAATAAAAGGTGGTTATTAATGACTTTCGAGAACCTATATTTTCTCTTTAGTACTTTGGTGATAATGCTCTTTATGAAGAACTGCTTTTAGGAGTCATGGTGGAATGGGCTCACGTAACTCCCGGGTGATTATGCAACGACAGCCTTTCTTCTCTTGGCGAGAGGCGATGTAGCCGCTACACTTGGCGCGTATGAGGGCAAGGAGTGAGAACTACAATGTCGATTCCCAAGTTGGTGACTTTCGGGAGCGCGCTTCTGGCGCTGGCAGTGGTAGCCGGTATTGGGCTGCTGATTTTGCAGCCACCGCAGGATTTGATTACTCATGCGGGTTTCTCGGACAATACGATTTCTCCCAATGCGGATGGGGTTAATGACATCGCGGTATTTGAGTACGGGTTATCCCGTCCCGCCACCATCACGTTGACGTTTACGAGCGAAGATCAACAGGTCTATGAGTTTCGTGGCAATGCCCGGCGCAGCCCACGTGACTATAGCGTGAATTTCAGTGGCGTTGTGGATGGCTTTTCGCTACCTACTGACCCGACTGGCGCGGGGACGATCGAGCGACGTCTGCTACCGGATGGGCGCTACACCTGGACGCTTGAGGCTCGCGATGACGACGATGAGGTGGAGACCCGGACGGGGACGCTCACGATTGAGGATGCCGACATTTCGATGCCCTGGATTACCGCGTTTGATCTGAGCGCAGATCGCTTTACACCCAACCAGGACGGTGTGCGTGACCGCGTGGCCGTCAATGTCTATCTGAACAAGCCGGCTGATCTAAAGGTCTTCCTGGAGAATGAGCAAGGTGCTCGGATCTTCCTCAGCGAACGCCTACTCGGGCGCGAGCCGGGCGAGGAAGGTAATCATGAATATGACTATGATGGTGGGGTGGATGATGGCTATGAACCGCCACCCGACGGTGAATACAAGCTCTTCGCCATTGCGCAGGACAATGTCGGCCAGCGGGTGGTTCAGCAAGAAACCTTGACGATTGTTGGCGGCGGTCTACCCCAGGTTGAGATTGCGCCCCAGAATGTGGGGGCCACGGTTTGCTTTAGTACATTGCCCTGGGATGACCGGTACTATACTGATGGCGAGGTGCAAGGTGATCCGGTTGAGATGCCCGAAGGCAGTTGTTCTGAACTGACGACCTTGACCCTGGAAGAAGGCGATCTATTGGTCTTCAAACTCTCAGTGTGGAATTTCGGCGACACCCGTGTCCGGACAATGGGGCCTTTTGCCGGCACAGTCTACCAATTCGACCAGCTTGCCAGTACGCTGGGCTATTTGCCCTCTGACGGCACATTTCGGATCGGGATCACCTGTGAAACAGCTATTGACCAGTATCCGTGGCGCTGGGCATTAGGGACACCCGCAGATCTAACGAAGGTTGAAGATCGCGAGTTGAATGATACGTTCTACTATCTCGAGCCGGGTGACCGGGCCGTGGTTTGGGGAGCTATTCGCC
>JAADYW010000310.1 GCA_010092845.1 Chloroflexota bacterium | reverse complement strand
GCGCGGTCCTGGGCCTTGCTCGGATACAGCCGGTACTGGTAGGTGCGGATCATCCGCGATTGCCCCTTCTGCGCCTCGATGTAATGCTTGATTCTATCACGCGAGAAACAAGGAGGAAAGCGCCATTACCCACCCCACTAAAGCAGGGTGTCCCCTGGCGCAAATTCTATGGATTGGCGAATAGGTAATTTCACGACGAAGGTCGTTCCAACATTAAGCTCACTCTCGAACTCAATGGAACCACTGTGCGCCTCAACAGCATGCTTGGCTATCAACAAGCCCAAACCCGTCCCTGGAATTGATCCCACGTTTACAGCGCGATGAAAAGCAATGAATAATCGTTGCTGGTCTTTGTCCGGGATTCCCAAGCCCTGGTCACGCACACTCAGTACCGCATTGTCGCCAGCCACACCGGCGTCAAGTACAATCTGACCACCTTCAGGAGAGTATTTGATGGCGTTAGACAACAGATTGGTGATGATCTGACGCAGCAGTTTTTCGTCGGCCTGAATAGTGACCTCATCTTCGCCACGGCGATAAAGAATCGGGTATTTATCTTGATCGGTGTTGTTGCGAAAATCTTCGACGATCTCCTGGCAAAACTGGTAGAAGTTGACGGGAACAGGTTCAAAGACCACACGCCCCGCTTCAGCTCGCCCAATCAAGAGCACATCTTCCAGGAGATTAACCATATGTTTGATCTGTTTGCTAATGCTATTGAAACGTTTGGCCCGCTTCTCCGGCGATAGACGGTCGATATAGCGTTCCAGGGTGTTGGTCGACATCTGAATAGCCGTCAGCGGCGTCCGAAACTCGTGCGAGATCATCGACACAAAAAGTGACTTCAGCTCATTCAGTTCTCGCTCTTTGGCAAGGGTGGCGCGCAGCGCTTCCTCGGCTTTCTTGTGTTCCGTTACATCCCGAAAACTGCCCACAATACCAGTCGCATGATCCTCAGGGATAAACGAGAGCGCGACATCAGCGTTGAACGTCGTGCCGTCGGCGCGACGCGCGATCAGCTCCAGCCGTTCTGGTTGTTTACTGTTAACCGTAGCCTCACACGCCGCTTCCAGCACACCCCGATAGGCACTATCCGCAAGGATCCCGATCGACTCACCAAACGCTTTATCATCCTGATAGCCGAACATCTCTTCGAAAGCCGGGTTAACCTGCCGGATCGAGCCATCGGTGCGTGCCAATACGATGCCATCACTACTATTGTTGAGGATCGCCAGGACGCGCTCGGTAATGCGGTGCAATTGGGCCGTTCGCTGCGAGACCAGATTCTCGAGATCGGCGGCATAGCGCCGGACTTCGTCATTCAGCCGAATGTTCTCGATGGCCACGGCCGAGCGTTCGGCGAAAGCCCAGATAACATATTGATCCTGCTGAGAGAATGCATCTACCTCAGGACTCTGGAGATCCAGGGCACCAACGATCTTCTGGCCAGTGTGCAGCGGCACTACCAACTCCGACTGGGTACGGAGATTGCCCGGCACATAGCGTCCATCGTCAGCAACGCGCGGCACATAGATAAGATTGCCGCTACGGACCGCCACCGGGATCAAGCCCGGGCCATTGATGTTGAGCGGCACACTCGGCTGGACGACATAGGAACCTGCACGCGCGACGCGCCGGAGGGTATGGGCGTCCTTTTCAACCAGGACCAAACCACAATAGACATTGTCAAATTCGCGGACAACCGCTTCGACGATTTGTTGGGCCAGTTCTTCCAGGCTTTCAGCGTTGAACAACACTGATGTCGCATGATACAGCGCTTCGAGCTCAGCGATTTTGCGCCGCAGGGCTTGTTCACTCTTTTGCAGCGCATAGGCAGTGTGATGGCGCTCAGTAACGTCGCGCAAGCGAATAAAAACGGCGCTATCGTCCGCCCAGGGAACGAGTTCGGCACTGATGTCCACAAGCCGGGTAGTCTGGTCTGCTCGGACGATTGCATGGGCATTGCCGTTGAACCGGTCGCCAGGACCAACACGTAGTATTGACTGGGACAAGGCCCCTTGATCAGCCGGAAAAAGAGCGGCCAACGACTTACCCACCAGCGAAGAACGGGGATAGAGCAGTGAGGTCGCGGCTGTATGATTCGCAGCCTCAATCCTCCCTGTAGTACGATCGACAATCAGCGCCAAATCCGGGGGACGCTCAAAGAGCACCTCCCGCCAGGCATCATCCGGAACATATCCCACTACCTGACCGGCACCCGAAGGCGCTATTTCGTAGATAAGCAGCACTCCCATAGGAGCAGCGGTAGAGGGGATTGAGGCAGCTGAGATTGAGATCCTGAAGCTTGTGTCCTTCGCTACACGATTGGCCACAAATGGTGTGCCATCAAGCGCAGCCCGACAATGGTGTGCCAGGTCACCAAACATCTCGGCCGGGAACTTTTCGTGAACGAGCTGCCCATCTGCAGAATCACAGATGATACCAAGGCGAGCGAGCAGCGGTCCCCGTGCAACCACACAACGCAAATCATCATCGAAAAGTATTGCTGCTGTTCCTGGCAAATTCGCAACAAGCGTGTCGAGAAGTTTGTCTGGGACCATCTTTGTCTGTTTCTCGGGGCAGCTTAAACGTGTAGGATTATTGTGCGTCCACAGTAGTATAGCACAAAGTTAAGCCAGCTACATTCTATTCTATTAGGCCTCAAGTTGCGTAAATCGGGGCACCCAGGTGGATTACGATCGCCATCTGTTATAGCTGCCAGCGACGTAGCAGTTGCGCATTGATCGCAACAATCACGGTGCTGAGGGACATAAACAGGGCACCGATGGCTGGTGACAACACCACGCCAACTGGCGCCAGAATACCCGCCGCCAGTGGAAGCGCCACAATATTGTAGGCCGAAGCCCAGAAAAGATTCTGGACCATCTTGCTGTAACTCGCCTGACTCAGGTCTAGGATTTTCAGGACATCCAGCGGATTACTCTTGACGAGGATGATGTCAGCCGACTCAATTGCGACATCCGTGCCACTACCGGTGGCCACCCCGATGTCGGCCCGCGTTAATGCAGGGGCGTCATTGACACCGTCGCCCACCATCATTACAGATTGATCCTTTTGGAGCTCAACTACCTTCTGGTCCTTATCTTCAGGCAATACCTCCGCAAAGTAGCGGTCGATATTTAGCTCGTTGGCCACCGAGCGCGCTACCGCTTCCGTGTCTCCCGTTAGCATTGCAACCTTAATATCGTGCTGGTGCAACCATTGAACAACATCTCGGCTCTCAGGCCGGATTCTATCCGCCAGCGCAAAAGCCGCGACCGGAGCGTCATCATGAAACAAATAGACAACAGTTTGGCCTTGCTCATATGCATGTTGGGTAAACGATTCAAGTTGCTCTGGTAGCTCGAGTTCCACCATCTCTAGAAGCCCAGGTCCACCGATGTGAACTGCATGGCCCTCATATTGGCCTTTCACGCCTCGACCTTTAAGGGCCTCAAACTGGCTGATGGAGTATTGGTGCTGCAGGTCACGCTCCTCGGCTGCGCGCCGGATGCCTTCGGCGATCATATGCTCAGAATCGGTCTCCAGAGCATTGGCAAGCGCTAATGCCCGGTCATCGTCCCAGTCAGCTACAGTAGCCATTGCCACAACGCGCTGTTCTCCGCTGGTTAAGGTACCGGTTTTGTCAAATATAACCGCAGTAACCTGGCGTGCCTGTTCCATGGCCAGACGTTTGCGGATCAAGATCCCGTTATTGGCGGCCAACGAGGTCGTAATGGCCACAACAAGAGGAATAGCCAACCCAAGTGCATGCGGACAGGCAATCACAAGAACCGTGATAACTCGCTGCAAGACCTGTACTTGCAGCCCCACAACCGCAACCCAAGCAATAGCAGTGAGGAGAGCCACGCTTATCGCGACGTAAAAGAGCCAACCCGCGGCACGATCTGCGAGCCGCTGTGTCCTGGATTCATCCGCCTCAGCCTCCTTGACCAGCCGCAGAATGCCGGCCTTAGTCGTGTGGTCGCCCGTTGCAGTTACACGAGCGCGCAAGGAGCTGTCACCATTGATCGTCCCACCGATAATCTCATCACCAGGGGATTTGGGGACCGGCTTTGATTCCCCTGTGACCATTGCTTCATTGACCTGGGAGTCACCTTCGACAACTTCAGCATCAACCGGCACACTTGCTCCCGGCCGAATCAGAACAAGATCACCACTTTCAAGCTCGGATACCGGTACCTCGCTGGTGTTCCCTTCTGCATCAATACGCAAGGCCGTATCCGGCATCAGCTTCGCGAGCTCATCCAGCGCACCCGATGCCTGTCGAATGCTCCGCATCTCGAACCAATGGCCGAGCAGCATCACGTCAATAAGGGTCGCCATCTCCCAGAAGAAGCCACTTTCAGGATCAAATACAACGGCGGCCAGGCTATAACCAAAAGACACAGAAATTGCCAGTGAAATCAGCGTCATCATGCCAGGCTGACGTCGCTGCACCTCCGGCACTGCCATCTGTAAAAAGGGGATACCACCATACAGGAAGATCGCAACCGCGAATATGGCGCCAATGAAGCGATCACCCGGAACATCGGGCATAGCCAAGCCGAGCCAGTCCTGAATCATAGGGCTGAAGAGCAAGACCGGTACTGTTAGGATGAGGCAAACCCAGAAACGGTTACGAAACATCGTTTCATGGTCATGGCGTTCGGAATTTCTGTGGTGATTCTCGTGAGATGACGTCAATGCTGGGTGAGACCTTTCAGTTGTTGACCAGTTTTGGTACTTCAGCGTAGCATAATGCCGCTCAGAATAGATGGGTCGTTCGAACACTTTAGGGAAACCTGGTAGCAGTAACCAGGTATGCCGCTGCAGACGAGGGCATAGCATCACCGACCCAGATCCATGTGACGTATCTAGCGATCATCCGCACCCGGAGAGCCAAAATCCCATCGTTTGTGGCCTACCTGGCTAACAACAAATACGCCATTTGCCCAATATCAAAAGCCCCCACTTCACTGATGAAGACAAAGAAAATGTGAACTATGGTATCTATACCATTTTGGCTTGGATGATTTTCGTGTTTGGCTGCAAAGCCAAGCTCGATATAAGAATTCGAACAACTATGAAGTGGAAGACAACAAGATGCACACGACATCTACTAGAGGAGGTACCTATATGATGCGGTTTCATCATGGAGCCAATGTTTATACTGCTGATGGCGACAGGGTCGGCGAGATCGAGCGGGTCATTATCAACCCAGGCACCGATGAGATCACCCACATCGTTGTTCAAAAGGGCTTCATATTTACCGAAAACAGGCTAGTTCCGATCAGCCTCATTGCCAGTGCCGCCAAGGACCGTGTCACATTGCGCGAGGATATTGACGATCTGTCTAAGCTGGATGTCTTTCAAGAAGAGTATTATGTGCCACTGGGATCAGAAACAGGCCGCGCCGCCTATCCTGTCCAACAGAGCGGCTATATCCGGCCATACTACTACTACCCCCCGGTGGGTGTCCCCTTTGGCGGCTATGAGTCCTACGAAACCCAGCCCTATGTCGAGCATGAGGAAAGTAACATCCCCGAAAATGCTGTAGCCTTAAAAGAAGGTGCCAATGTCATCAGTGCTGATAACGAGCATGTCGGGGATGTTGAAGAGGTTGCCATCGATGCACAAAGCGGACGTGCCACCCATTTCGTTATTGCCGAGGGGATTCTGCTCAAAGAGCGCAAGCTGATTCCTGTACGCTGGGTCAGCGCAGTACGCGCAAACAAGATCGATCTCAGTGTCGGCTCCGATTTCATCGAATCATTGCCTGAATACGAGCGAGAGCAGTAGATTCACCGCGCGACGCGCTCAACCAGCCGTCTGACAGCTTATTGATCTCATGCCAATACCTGCCGCGCTGCGTTGTGATGTTCCAGCAACGGTTTGGGCAGGTATTTTTGTATGCCACTTCGGGGTCTCATCAGCTAAAAAGACCAAGGATGTGCAATACTAGCCATGTCATAGTAGTATTATAGACACGTATGCAGATGATGTTTGGGTGTGTCATACATTTAATCGCTGTCGCTGAGTGTCTACCGGCTTGGGACTCCGAATTCATTAACCCCTTTGTTGCACGACAACATACGCCGGCCACTCGATACGCATTCTTTCCAGACTTAGCCATTTTCTCAGGAGCAAAACGGTGCCAGACAAGCGCGAAACCACTAGCGCTGTCATCAACAACATCCAGTCCCTGTCGCGCTCTGAGCTTCAGAGACTCGTTCAGGAGCTTGAAGCTGCGCGCGCGCGGCTAGCTGATGAAAACCATCGTTTTCGCCAGTTTTATCAACGCACCCCGGTTGGTTATGTAACGACTGATGACGCCGGTATAATACTTGAAGCCAACCCAAGATTCGCCGAGATGATCCATGCAGACATCAATGACGTCGTAGGCGCCCCACTGGCTCGCTTCGTCTCGGAGGAATCTCAGACGATCTATCAAGTGCACCGCGACATGCTGTTGGCACAGCGTGCTGCACAATGCATGGAGATCCGGTTCCTGCGGAGCAAGCAGCCTGGGAGTACTTTTGTCGCACAACTGGAGAGCACATTGATGCAGTCCACGGCGTCACAAGGACCACAGTATCTCAACGTTGTCACCGATAACACTGAGTGCGCCGAGGTCGAGGAACGGCTGCTGCAGAGTGAGGAGCGTTTCCGAGTAGCCCTCCGCGGCTCGCCTGTGGTTGTCTACAGCCAGGACACCGATCTCCGCTATACCTGGGTCTATAACACCCAGAACAATCTGGCCAAAATCCTGGGAAAACGCGATCAGGACATCCTGGAAGATCAGGAGGAAGCAGCACATCTGACAAGCCTGAAGCAGAAGGTCCTGGAGACCGGACAAACGCTCCGCACGCAGCTTCGGCTGCATGCCGATGGGCAGGCGCGTTTTTTCGATCTAACAATTGATCCTCGCTTTGATGGAAACCACGACGTTATCGGGATTGTTGGAGCGAATCTCGATATTACGGACTACAAAGATATTGAGTTCGCAGAGCGCCAGCACCGCAGGCTAGCCGAGGCCCTGAGCACTTCGGCGCTGGCATTGAATAGCACTCTGGACCAGTCGCAGGTTCTGGACGAAATTCTGGGCGGGGTTGGCCGGGTGGTACCCCACACTATGGCCAATATTATGCTCGTCAATGGAAGAACGGTTTTCGTATCGCGAAGCTACCAACCGGGCGACGGTAGCTATCAAGATACAGGCGTCAGGTTAACACGTTTTGACATTGACCAGGTTCCTACTCTCCAGCAAATGATGACGACACACGAAGTGGTCATACTCAATGATCTCCGTTCTGTACAGAACGCATGGAATGCAGTCCTAGAAGTTGAACACATACAAAGCTATACTGGAGCGCCGCTAGTCGTGCAGGACATGGTTTTGGGTTTCATCAACCTCTACAGCGAAGCCCCACAGCGCTATAGATCCACACACCAGCATCATCTCAAAGGTTTCGCTGCGCAGGCGGCGCTAGCGATTCATAATGCCCAGCTTCATCAACGGGCCAAGGAGTTGGCAGCAATCGAAGAACGGCAAAGGCTGGCCCGGGATCTGCATGACGCCGTTAGCCAGTCCTTGTTTGCTTCGCGCATCCTGCCCGAATCGCTTCCGGCCATCTGGCAGCAAAAACCAGAACGGATCCCGGAACATCTGGATAAGCTCATCCTCCTCAATCAGAGTGCATTAGCTGAGATGCGCATTCTCCTGCTGGAGTTGCGGCCTGAACAGCTTCTGAAAATGAGCTTGCGGGAAGCTCTACATAAGCTAACCGAAGCGGTCCGTGGTCGCCGCCAGATGGAACTATCCGTTCATTGCGATGACAGCAGCGACATACCAACCGATATTGCAGTCACAGTCTACCGCATTGCACAGGAAGCATTGAATAATGTGGCCAAGCATTCATTTGCCACCCAATGCGAGGTCATCTTACGCGCGGATCATCAGCGCCTGATGTTATCAGTTGGTGACAACGGCAATGGATTTGATCCAGACAACACAGGTGCAGGCATCGGCCTAAGCTCAATGCGGGAGCGAGCGGCAGCTATAGACGCTACAATAGACATTCAGAGCCAAATTGGCCAGGGCACACGGATTTCACTTATTTGGTACTGGTAGACCCGCAGGAGGGTATTCGTGGCACAGAAACCGATAAGAGTATTGATTGCAGATGACCATGATCTCGTTCGTCATGGTTTGATGACACTCATGGAAACTGTTGACGACATTGAAGTGATCGGACAGGCTCGGACTTGTCAGGAAGCCATTGATCTAACGGCGACGTTTCGGCCGGAAGTTGTCCTCATGGATCTTGTGATGCCTGATTCGAACGGTGTTGATGCAATCAGAATTCTCAAGCAGCGCAGTCCTGAGTCGCATATCATTGCACTAACCAGCTTCGATGCGGAAGACCTGGTTGAAGGTGCAATCCAGGCCGGAGCGATAAGTTATCTGCTGAAAAGTGTCTCCACAGAAGAACTCGTTCAAGCAATCCGGGACGCACATCAGGGGCGATCAACAATGTCGCAAGAGGCTACCCAGGCGCTGATTCGAGCTTCACGGCGTCCGGATGCTGCGGCCTTCAACTTGACCGCCCGGGAACTCGATGTACTGGCGCTTCTCGTCAGGGGCCTCACCAATGCCCAGATCGCCGACGAGCTGGTAATCAGCCGCTCCACTGCGAAAAAGCACGTACGCAGCATTCTCTCCAAACTGGGCACCAATAACCGGACCGAAGCGGCAGCACTAGCTATCCAGAACAAACTCGTTGAGAGCAAGGAAACAGAATAGACGTCAGCGACTATTGGTCATCGCAGTTTGTTGTCAGTAAATGCCGCAATTGGCGCGCACACTGAAGCAATGCATCTGAGTATCCCTTAGTAAAAGCTTCCCAGTATTCCTCTGGGAAGCTAGGAACTGCCTCCGAAGCGCGAATCTCGTCAGCGTGGCGCTCCCAATCTGAAACCGCTTGGTGAAGATCACATTTCAGGCTGCTTCCAGGGTTTCCATTTTCCAAACTGATCTGTCCCAACTCATCTTCCTAATGCAACGAGCTTAGCCTAACACCACACAAGCAAATCCCCAGCCTCGATTGGCCCGGCTGGAGGTAGCCATATAACCCATTTTGTACCGCTCCCTTAAATGCTTAACCCTTATGACCAGAATAAATGGCCCCAATGGCTCCTAACAAGTTGCGCTCTAGGGATCATGTGCCCACATGCGGCATCTCTTAGGATAGCTTATGTAAACGTCAATGGACTAGAGTGACGCTAGACTTGTTTCCGAAAGGAAAGGATCTATGAGCATGGTGACTTGGGCCTTGCAATTGATCATGTTTGCCATCGTCGCAGTAGCCCTGGGTATTGGGACTGCTACGGGTACTGCCGCAATGCTCGCCAAAGCCTTGTTCATCTTGTTCCTGGTCGCATTCGTGTTCGTCGCCCTCATCGCACGTCGGCCAGCGCCACTTACCTAATTACGACTACAATCAGCATCTAAAACAAAACTGAAGGGAGTAATCTGACAATGACTGACCGCCGTCAGTTTATCGAGGACATGAAAGGACGCCTGGACCAGCTTGATCAGCAACTCGATCGCCTCAGTGCGAAATCTGAAGAGATGGCTAATCAAGCAAGCGAGAAGTACGAGCAGCAAGTGCGTGAACTGCGCCGCCAACGTGATGACCTATCGCAACGATTGGATGAAGCGCAGAGCAATAGTGAAAGCGCCTGGGAAGCGATCAAGACGGGAATCACCGATGCGTGGAATGATCTCAGCCGTGCTTTTGACCGTGCCTCAGCAGCATTCACCGACACGTCGTCGCAGCAGGACTAGCTGCCCCACGACGCGACCTGATTCTACGTGACTTGAAATACCGCAGTAGAATAGAAGCAGGACCTGTGCCGGCAATGCATTCGCGTTGCCGTTTTTAGCCTTTGTGTAATTGCAGTACCCACTACCAAAGATTAGTATCGGCGCGTCGCGATGCCGCAGTTGCCCGACCTGAAAGAAAGAGGCGTCTATGTCCCTTGAAGAACAACTTACAGTTTCAGGCTACATGGTCCTTGCCGCGGTACTCAGCATGATTATTGGGCTGGATCGCGAGCGGCGGGACAAACCTGCCGGGCTACGAACCCACATGCTTGTCGGCGTGGGGGCCTGTCTTTTTACCGCTCTCTCCTACCTGGCCTTCCCAGACGCCGATTCATCACGTGTAGCCGCTAACGTGGTTACTGGAATCGGTTTTCTAGGAGCTGGAGTCATTTACCAGAGCAAAGACAGAGTTCATGACCTGACCACAGCCGCCAGTATTTGGCTGGCGGCGGCCATCGGCATGATCGTCGGTGTCGGGGCCTGGTTGCTAGCGCTCATTGCGACCGCCTTTGTATGGTTCATCCTTGATATCTTGTGGCGTTTTCGCCATCGGCTCGAGGAATCTGAGAAGATTGATATGAGCAAGACCAGGAAAAATCGTTAAGATTCACAATACGCCGAGGTGAGTTCTGTTCAAATTGCTGTTGAGGAACGTCCTGTATCGTCGTATGCTAGTTAGAGTAGACGTCTGCCACATCATCTGACATGCGATGACCAGGTGGTTCAGGTAGAACCAGCCAACGCTTTGAGTGCACCCGCAACGCGTTATGTCCGGAGATTGGCACAAGGGCACGCCCGAGTGTTACTCAAGGCATCGTGCAGGCATTTCGCAGGCTAACTCGGTGAAGCGCGTTTAAACCAGGTAATAGGTCATCGCGATAAGAAAGGAGAGAAGGCACACGCTCACAACCGGTGAGGAAGTTGACTCGTGTGCTGGTATTCTATGAAGATTATTACCGTAACTCTCAACCCATCTCTAGATCGTACGTTAACGGTCCATTTTCTAGGAATCGGATATGACAACCATGTGGTTGGGGACTCAAACCTCGCCCCCGCGGGGCGAGGTATGAACATCTCAGAAGCGGTGCAAGCGCTAGCTATTCAGACTGAGGCTCTGGTGCTGTTAGGCGACGATCCCTCGTCGCGCGCCTACGAAGCACTGGTCCTCGACCGCGCTTTCCCCGTGCGTATCGTGCGCACTTCTGGTGCGATCCGGAGCAACATTGTGCTGGTCGATACCGGGAACAACGCTACAACGGTGCTTAAAGAAAGCGGCGACGAAGTCAGCCAGCAAACCCTGGTGATGGTTGCGGACCAACTTGAGTCTCTGATCCAGGAAGATGACTATGTTGTCTTCGCTGGCGCCTTGCCACCAGCCGCCGGTGACGATACCTATGCCTGGCTTACCAGTGTTGCCAATAGCGTCGGGGCGCGAGTGGTTCTGAATGCAGATGGTAATGTATTGGATCTGGCGCTGCGCTCCGCACCAGATGTGGTTATGCTGAGCCAGATCCAGCTTGAGAGCTTCTTCAACCACCCCATCCGTGCACTCGAAGATGTCATCAGTGCAGCCACTAAAATGCAGGAAATTGGCCCAGACTGTGTTCTCATCATGCTCAACGACGACACCGGGGCTGTTCTGGTTACTGCCGAGGAGCAATTCATCGCAGAGTTTCCAACCGACGTCGATACTGAAGGGACATACACAGGAACACATGACGCCATGATTGCAGGTTTCCTGGCTGGCCGCCTCCGTAATCACAGTTTGAAGCAGTGTTTGGTCCTGGCTGGGGCCAGTATGCTATACACCGCTACCCAGGTTGGTACCGAGTTTGGCGACTATGACGCCATCCAGCCCCATATCCCCAGCGTCAAGGTGATGAGCCTGGAGGAATACCACGACAATCTAACCACCCAGACCACCGACTGAGGGTAGCCCGGTTATTAGCGCTGAGACTTGAGGTTCTTGCATTTCTGATCGTATCGCGCTAAGCTTAGGCCCTATCGAAAGTTGATCAACCAGCAGAGGTGTGCCAATGCCCGGATGCATGGCACACAATGGGGGAAGACCGGTGAGAGTCCGGCGCTGACCCGCAACGGTAACGGTATGTCTATACCGAAGCCCGAATGCCCGCCTGTGCTGCGATCATCTCGGATTTCCTTCGAGGATTGGGGAAACGAGCGTGGAAGTCTCCAACAAGTATCCTGCTGGCGGGTTAATCGTATACGGTCCGTTACCGGACGGGACACTTTTCCTTTCACCGTTACCAACATCCCCACTGTTTCTTCAGGCATACCGGGTTCTCCGGCGATTCGCGTCCTCGAAGCGACCTGCAACATACCTTTTTCACTTTAATCTATTTATCACCCCAAGTTTCAAGGACGGATCACATGAAACGTTTTCTGATCAGCAGCACCATATTGGTAACCCTATTCTTTGTTCTCGCGTTGCCGCTGCCACCGAGCCCAGTCCAAGGACAGGCACCGCCAACAGAAAACCTGACCGACGAATGTGTGAGCGAGTTTGATGAGACGGTCGACTATTTCCCAGAGAAGGTTACAGTCTCGTATGCCGAAGGCTTCACGGTAACATACGCTGGCCACTACAAGACCGTCGCCGTAGACTTGCCGACCGGGGAGTCCTTTGAGTACATCCTGGTCCAATGTGGCACGCCAACCCCCGAGGATACTGGCGATGCCACTGTCATTGAAATCCCGGTAGCGGACACGATTGCCCTCTCGACCAGCCAACTTCCGCACCTTACGGAACTCGGCGTCGTGGATCACCTGGTGGGCATAGACTCCTTCCTCTACACCAACTCCCCCGAGGTGGTGGACCGTATCGAGGCCGGCGAGGTGATCGAGATCGGCTTCAGTTCTGATCTCAATGTCGAGCTGGTGCTGGATGCTGAGCCGGACATTGTCTTCAGCGATGGCTTCGGCGATGTGCATTCCGTGCTCGCCGACACAGGCGTTCCGGTTGCCATCAACGGTGAGTGGGCCGAGGCACTGCCGCTGGGCCGGGCCGAATGGATCAAATTCACCGCGCTGTTGTACAACGAGGAAGCCACCGCAACGGAGGTCTTCGAAGAAATCGCCACCGAATACGAGGATTTAGTCGCGCTGACCGCCGATCTACCTGAGGACGAAAAACCCAGTGTCCTTTATGGCACGTATCTCTCGTTTACCGAAGCCTGGAACATCCCGGGATCTGAGACCTACACCGCTCAGCTTTTCCGCGATGCCGGCGCGAGGATGGTCCTGGAGGATGCCGACGAGGTACGGGGTCAGCGGGGCAGCATCCCGTTTGATTTCGAAGTGGTCTATGATGCCGGTCTCGAGGCCGACTATTGGATCCCTGATGCTTTCGGCGTCACTTCGCTGGATGATCTTCTCGCGCAGGACGATACCCTCCAACCAGCCGACCTATACAGTGATTTTGAGGCCGTCGATGCCGGCAATATTTACAACACCAGCGGGCGCGTCAATGCTAGCGGGGGCAACGATTATTATGAGTCGGGCGTACTCTATGCCAATGTCGAGCTGGCGGACTACATCAGCATCTTCCATCCGGAGTTACTGCCCGATCACGACCTC
>JAADYW010000309.1 GCA_010092845.1 Chloroflexota bacterium | reverse complement strand
ACCAGACACAGCTTGTCAGCCGCAATCTACGTGCGGAGTCTACACGCATTGCTGCTATCCGGGGCACCTGGCAGGCCAGCACCGCGGTTTGGTTCGATGAATCTGACCCCAGCACAGATCACGATATCGCGACCATCGAGAATGGTATCGCCTCACTACGCTGGATCGACAACAGCTACCAGCTCACCTACAGCCAGCGCACCGGTCCGGATCGCGGGCAGGTTCTGCTATTGGACACGGCAACGAATGCGGCTCAGGTCATCACAAATGATGCCGGTGACAAGACGGACCCCTATGGCTGGTATGCGCCGGATTTCGGTGGTGAGATGCTCGTCCTGGCTATCGTCGACAACGCTGCAGTAGCCGTCTACCGTGATACTGGCGGCGCTTATTGGGAGCGCATCGCCACGCTACAACCGCCTCCCGAAGCAGGGGCCACGTTCATTTCTTCCGCCGAGCCTTTCGTTGTCGGCGGAAGATCGTACATCAGCCTGATCATCAAGAATGCCACCGACACGCGAGAACGCTTCAGCCATAGTGAGGTCTGGCTCTTTGATGTGAATGAGGACCCGACCACGCGCTATACAGAACGCTGCGACAGCGGTGAGAGCGGTCTCGCCCGCAGCGATCCGGAAGTGTTCATCGGCGAACAAAACGTTTTCGTGTACTACAATGTCATCGACGGACCGGGTGTGACTCCCTACGAGGTACGCCGTTGCCGTAGTGAGTTGACAGCGGCAGGGACATCGGCTTCGCGATCAGTAGCGCAAACCGATCCGGAGGTTTGTCAGTGGGTCAGTCCTCAGGATACCGATCCCCAGATCGATTCTGCGCTGGCACCACATTACGTTTGCCTGGACCCAAGTGTATCCCAACGCGGGCGTCTTCTCGTCTTCTTCCCCGGTACTGCCGCTACCCCTGAGGACTACGAACTTTTTGCCGAAGAAGGCGCCGCTGTAGGACTGCATACCATCAGCTTGAGCTACCCTAATCCGCGCTCGGTGAATCTGCAAATCTGCCCTGGCGATCCCGACCCCAATTGCCACGAAAACGCCCGCCGTGAAGTGATCTATGGCCAGGACCTGCATTCTGGCGTCTCAGTAGATGAGCCAAACGCGATCGTGAACCGGATAGTCCACCTCCTGCGGTTTCTGCATGAGCAGACGCCTGACGCCGGCTGGGATCAATATCTGGACGGGGATATGCCTCGCTGGGAGCATATTGTCGTTGCCGGGCATTCACAGGGCGCCGGGATGGCGGCTTACTTGGCCCATGCCCACCCGGTCGCCCGTGCGATCCTCTTCGCATGGGTTGACCAGTCACAGGGGAACGTCGCCCCGTGGATTCTGGAAGCGCATGCTACCCCGCCCGAGCGCATCTATTACTTCGAACACGTCGCCGATCACGAGCGTGGCAAAATCGCGAAGGGTCAGATGCTTGAAGCTTTTGGCTTGCACGCGCTCGGGGAGGCCAACATTGACACAACCATAGCGCCCTATGGAGATGCTCACGTGCTGTTTACATCAGTTACACCCGCCCGTGAGGGGGCGCGAGCATCAGCAGGAGCACACAACGTTGTTATTGGCGATGACTTCACGCCGGTTGAGAATGGCGTGCCGGCATTGCGTGAGGTCTGGCGCTATCTGCTGGATGTACCCAACTAAGCCCGCGTAACACACCACTAGCGGAATGTGGTTGTGGTTGCCCGGGTGAGACCGCACCAATTGCGCGGCCAGTACTCCTGAGGAGCGAATCTACCTCAGGAGTGCTGGCTGCAAGTTCTTTGGCGTCAATGCCATGGGGAGACCAGGGCAGTACCAGAGGCACGAAGGCCATTGCATGTCTAGTTAGACACGTGGCCGAAGGGGCAGCTCAGATCCTAAGGCGTGGCGATTTCCCGAAAAGGCCCCCAGCGCTGCTCAATGTGTGTCAGGAGTTCATGCAGCGCGGCACGCGCGTGCTGCCGGGTAGCAGCATCGATATCCAGGCTGGCGAAGTCGTCCTCATCCAGGATAAGCGTGCGTCCGTCAGGATAGACCATCACATCCAGTGCCAGGTCATCGGCATAAATCGCGTTATCCTCAAAACGGGCTGGGCGGGTGATATTGCAATACCAGCCCTCGAGTTCATCTGTGTTGCGGTGGTGCATCGCGAAGATGTTGTACCAGCGATCGCTGAAGAACCACTCCACGAAACGGTCGCCTTTTTTGAAGGTATGGTATTCGGTGGCGTGGTCCTCGCGATTGAAATGGGCCTCCAAGGTGATCGTGTCAGCACTACGGGAAAGGACTGTGCCCTGATATTGCCAGAGGGGTTGTCCGTCATGGTCGAGCTTATGGACGGTGATTGTGTTTGTCACGGGTCATCCTTTTAAGGCGTGGAACAGCTCGGATTCTAATGCGATCATTTCCGGTGAGAATAGTTCGACAGTCTCGTGGCGCGGGCGACCGAACGGGATGTCGAACGCCTCAACAATCTGGCCAGGCCTGGGGCTGAGGACGATGACCCGATCGCTGAGATAGATGGCTTCCTCAACATCGTGGGTGACAAAGATAACGGTATGCTCAAAGTGTTGCCAAACATCGAGTAGCCATGCCTGCAAATCGCGCCGGGTAAGTGCGTCCAGGGCGCCAAAGGGTTCATCCAGTAGCAGAATGTCGCGTTCGGTCAGGAAGGTGCGCAGAAAGGCGGCCCGTTGGCGCATCCCGCCCGACAGTTGGGCCGGAAAGGAGTCAGCGAACCCTTCCAGCCCAAATAAGGGCAGGAGTTCGCGGGCGCGCTGCTTGGCCTGGCGCCGCCCCTGGCCCTGAATCTCCGGCCCCAGCACAACATTGTCGATAACAGTACGCCAGGGCAGGAGGGCATCCTGTTGCAGCATATAGGCCATCTGCCCACGCCGGTGATGGGCGACTGCTCCATCAATCAGCACCTGGCCGTGATCAGGTTGCTGCAGCCCGGCAATCACTTCCAGGAGCGTTGTCTTGCCGCTGCCACTGGGACCGATGATGGTCAGGAATTCCCCATTTTTGACCGTTAGGTTTATGTCACGGATCGCCAGCAACTTGCGGCCAGCTTCACGATAGCTCTGGGTGATGTCGATGAGTTCGAGTTTTGTCATGGCCGGTAGTCTGCCTGAGAGTACCGGGACGATACTCCCAGGCTTTGCTCAAGTGGCTAGTCCGAGGTCTCAGCGGTCATTTCGACCGTGCCGGGCAGGAACTCGTTAGTAAATGAATCCGAGGTGTCGAATGGCTCGTCGAGAATGCCGTTTTCGACCAAGAAGTCGGTGAACCCCTGCCAGATCTCACCATTTTGCTGGCCCCAGCGGGGGGCATCGGCCTGGTACTGGTCGGCCAGCCAGACCGCGCTGGTCCGGACGATTTCCTCGTCGAGTTCAGGAACGGCTTCCAGCAGGATGTCAGCCGCTTCCTCAGGATTCTGGATTGCGTAGGCGTATCCTCGGGCCGTGGCATGCACAAATGCGCGCACAACCTCGGGGCGTTCGTCAATCATCTGGCGGGTTGTCAGCAGGATGGGCGTGTAGTAGTCGGGAACGCAATCGGTGTAGTCCATCAACATGATGCGATCGAGCTCAGTGCCGCCTACCTCAGCACGAATGCCCTGCCAGCCATAGTAGATCCAGGCAAAGTCGATCCGTTCGCGGCGCATCAGTTCGAGAGGATCAGTGAACCCAACGTCCAGGTAGTTATCCTCATCCCAGGTGGTGCCATCACACGTCAATAGTTGCGCCAAGATAGCGTTTTCAAGATCGGGCAGACTGAAGCCGCCGTAGGTCAGGGATGCCAGATCGGCCGGACGTGACACAGAATGGTCTTCGGCCACCGTCGCGAAGCCAGAAGTGTTGTGCTGAATGATCGCGGCGATGGAGACTACATCGGTTCCGCTAGCCATGGCGGGTGTGGTGAATTCCTGGAAGCCGACTCCAAACTCAACCAGCTCGGCCTCCAGGGCTTGCTCAACCAGCACGTCCGCCGGCTCGATGATCTCGACGTCAAGATTGGCCTCATCGAAATACCCCATCTCCTGGGCAACATAGAAACCAGTGTGGTTGGTATTTGGCGCCCAGTCGAGCATTATCGTGACATCTGTTTCTTGCTCCAGAGAGGCGAATTCGGTGGCGCCACCGAGTGGATCATTTTCTGGCTGATCATCGCCGCCGTCCTGAGCCAGACTCGTCAGGGGGAGTGCCAGAAAAGTGAGCGCTATCAGACTGAAGACGAGTTGAAGAATCCTTGATTGGTTCATAGTTAGGCAGTCTCCTCATATGATTCGATTGCTTACGGTTTGCAGATTTGCGATATCTGAGTTGGCGTAGCAGTGTTGCAAAACCCTGCCCGGCCAGTCGGTCTTTGAGTACACGCCACATGGTGGCTATCTGCTGGAAAGGCGTCCGCTGTTGCTGGCCAGCATATCGCCAGCGCAATGCGAGCATCTCGATCAGCGTCACCAGGAACACCAACAGCATGCTCAATGCTGTGATAATCACTACCACCAGATAGACCTGATCGGTAGCGAATGCCCGGTAGGACCGCTGCAAGGACTTTCCCAGGCCGTCACCTGATCCGACAAACTCTCCGATGACGGCACCCACGACGCTATAGGTAGCAGCGATACGCAGGCCGCTGAAAAACGACGGTAAGGCGGTTGGCAGGCGGACCTTCCACCATGTTTGGAACCGGTTGGCACCCAGCGAACGGGCCAGCTTGGTATGCAGGGCCTTCGTGCTTTGTAATCCGCTTAAGGTGTTAATCGTGATGGGAAAGAAGCAGAAGAGGGTTACCACCACAATCTTGGGCCCAAAGTCCAGCCCAAAGACCAGGATGAGCAGCACAGCCACCGCGAAGATAGGAATCGTCTGCGAGACGATAATCAATGGATACAGAATCCAGCGCAGTGGTGGGACCAGATCCATGATGGCTGCCAGCAGCAATCCCAGACCGGTACCGAGGGCCAGACCCGTTAGCGTAGGCCACCATGTTGCCGGAATATGTTCGTTGATCAGCGCGTCTTGGTGTGTGTCCCAGGCTTGCCGGATGGCGTCGACACTGGGAAACAACCCCTCCAGGTTTTCGGGATCAGTGGCGCCCATATCAACATAGAGCTGCAACACAGCCCCTAGCAGGAAAGCGCCCACCAGGCCCAGTATCCCCACCAGGATCAGCCGGCGTAGGAGTTCGATCACCGTGCTTAGGAGGCGTCGCTCCCTTTGCTGGAGGACTCCCCGCGAAGTGGCCATCGGTTAGCGATCCTGGTAGTTAGCCAGCTTGTCGTCGATGGTGGAGCCATT
>JAADYW010000308.1 GCA_010092845.1 Chloroflexota bacterium | reverse complement strand
GCCATATTGACCGTGGCACTCAGAGCAATTGTTCTCAAATAGGATTGCGCCACGTTCGACTGAGCGCCCATTAAATCGCTCGGTGAACTCTTCCATCCGGTCTTCTTCATTAAGCCCCACCCACGCCAGCAGGATCAGAATGCCGGTGAAAGACAGAATACCAGCAATGACCCGGCTCTCGACGGTTGGGAAAAGCATAAACGGCTTCTGTTCATTTTCCATAGGATTACGTGTCCTGTTTCTTCATCAATTGTGCCCGGTGGGGCGGTGCTAAGCATTACAACCGCCCCATGAGGGTTGTTACTGATCTGACTGCTAGTGTTCGTGCCACTCCGACTCTTCGTGAATGTAGACCACCTTGCCTTCAAGCTGGCGCAGGGTTAGATCCACGGTCTCTCCGCTTGCCAAGGTGCGTTGTACCTCGTCATCCCACGTAATGAGCAGATAGATGCGTACCACATTGCCTTGATCTTCCAGCAAGGAGACCACCAGGTAGCCAACCGGGTCATCGATGCCCTCGGCCCATTCCTCGAACATTAGGTGGTGGTACTCTAGCAGGGTTTCCGCTAGATGCTCATTTTCCTCGCCAAGCTCCTCTTCCAGGTCGCCAATGGCGATTGCGCCCCAGTCGGGATGTACGACCTCCTCTTCGTAGACGGCGATCGCTCGTGGCGCGACCAGGGCATCATAGTCATTGAGTTTGGCGTCAAGCTCCTCCGGGCTGCCCGTGTCCAGGGCAATGGTTTGATTTTGGTCCTTCCAGCCAGAAACTGTTTGCAGCCAGATATTGTCCTGGGGATCAATCACCGTGACATTAGTGACCCATTCGTCGAATGGCGTAGCCCGCACCGGGCCTACACCCTCTTGCGGAATCATCTCTTGCGCAATCTCAACGTCAGCAGATGTCTCAACACCGTACCACGGGGTACCCATATAGGTCAGCAGTGTCCAGCCCAGGACAACGAGCGCCCCCATCGATAGCATGAAGCGACGGTGGGCATAGCGGCGGCTCGGGGTCAGGTCGAGATAGGGGAAGACAAACAGCAGGCCGAAGACGATAGTCGGAACGACAATACCCATGAGCACTTTATCCCCTAGCTTCAGTAACCCCTGTAGCCATAGGAAATACCAGGGAGCAGTGGTGTGCAAGGGGGTGACCTGGGGGTCGGCGTGGTTTTCGAGTGGGGCATGGAAGAACCAGACAACCAGTACCATCATGATGAAGACCACGACGCCTACCCAGGCTAGCTCGTTGGACATGATATCAGGGATGAAATACGTCCGTTTATCAACGGGGACCCGCTTGGCCGTGTCTTTACCAACTTCCTCCTTGCGGGGCGGCAAGCTGTGGCCATGAAGCACAACTTTGTAGTAATGCACTCCGATGAAGATCGCCGTAATCAGTGGCAAGGCGAAGACATGCAGCAGATAAAATCGCAATAGACCACCCGCGCCAATATCGGGTGAACCGCGTAATAGCAGGTTCAGGTTTGTCCCGACGACTTCAGGTGGTGCTGCCTCGGCCATTGATGTCCCGATCGTCACCGCCCAGAACGCCAGTTGGTCCCAGGGCAGAAGATAGCCCGAGAAGCTCAGGAAGAGGGTCGTTATCAGCAACACAACCCCTGTAAACCAGGTGAACTGGCGCGGTTTCTTGTAGGATCCTGTGATAAACGTCCGTAACATATGGAGCATCACGAACGCGACCATGGCTTCGGCACCCAGGCGGTGCAAGTCGCGCATGAGCTGGCCCAACGGAACGTTGCCCATCAGGTTCTCCATGTCGGCGTAAGCCTGATCGGGCGAGGGCGTATAGTAGATCATCAGAAACAGACCAGTGATGATCTCGAAGGCAAAGAAGAATGTTGAGAGCCATCCCAGGCGGAAGGTTGGATAGATGCCGGTTACGGCCGTATGGAAATATGAAGGCCGCATGTGCATCCAGAAGCCATCCGCATGCGGGGTTAGCCGGGGGTTGGGGCGGCGTGAAGGCTTATCACCACGCAACGCCTCGCGAATATCCTGGATGTTCATACCAGCCGTGATACGCTCGACAGTGTTGTCCAGCGTCTCATAGAGGGCCTTGCGAACACCCTTTTCCTTGACCTCGTCAAGAATGGATGGAACAGGAAGAACGGACATTAGCTGCTCCTCGATGAAGTCTTCATTATTATCTGGCTCACTACCTATACGCGCCCATCACGTTTAATACGATTACCAGTATCAATCATGATTTCGGCAATCTCTTCACGCGTCACCGGGATGGGATCACCGGCTTCATTGGTGACAAGTTCGGCGCCACTGGTCGTCGTAATCGTCATCGCAAAGCGATCTAGGCTACGTGGTGCTGGCCCCTGGATGAACTCGCCCCAGAGTTCGAACATCGAGCCGTGGCACGGGCATTCGAAGCGGTCATTGTTGGGAACCCAGGCGTACAGGCATCCCAGATGGGTGCATACTTTGTAGAGGGCAACAACACCCTCCTGGCTGTTGGAAAGCCAGTATTTGCCCGTTGGATTGTTGAACGGTGCATTGCCGCTTTCCGGAACGCTGGTTGGTGGCTCACGAAATACGCCACCGAACTCACCTTCACTGAAGCGGGGTTTGAGAAACCAATAGAGAAAACCGCCTGAAGCCGCTGCAAAGAGGGTCAGGCTGGCTCCCCAAATATAGAAAAGGAATTCACGCCGATTGGGCAGTGGGACCGAAACCTGCTCTTCTGGAACCTTAACATTGGTTTTTGATGACTGCGTGGTTAAGCTGCGCGAAGGGGCAGGCTTGTTGGTCGAAACAGTCATAATGGGTCGTTCTCCTACAAAAATATCCGGTTATCGGGTTTCAAAATCGACCGGCAATCGCCTTATTTTATCGTTTGAACAGGTACAAGCCAACGCTTGGGTTGGCTTTAAACGCGATTTCCTGACTAGCGATGAAACATCTGATGATTTCTGACGGTTTCCATGTCCATTGCAGGCGCCAAAGATTATATAGAATTGTGACAAATGTCGCAATAATTTGTACCATATATCACAACTCGCAGCAAACATCCCGCGCTACGCGCTTTGAGGCACGCAGCCGGCTGCAATTAACCTTGAAGCGCAGCTGGCTCAATGCCCGGCCGACGATCGAATGTCGGGGGATGGTGGAAACAGCATGCGGAAGTGCAGATCACCACGAGTGCAGTCCAAATCGATAGAACTGGCTGCAAGTGGGGGGAAGAAAGCCCCCTTAACATTAAAGGGGTAAGTTTCTGGTTATTAGGTTTGTTGGGCATATGGTCAGGATAACACGTGTTCCCCGATTTGAAAATAGTCTTCTGGCGCATTTTGCCCCGCCAGAGTTAACCTTGACCTTTTACGGCCCAACAACGAAAATCAGGCGCCACTAACCTATCGGCAATGCAAGGATATCCCCAAGATGGCGATTAGCCTCTATCCTGCTGATGAAGTTGACTTCAAAGCGTTTATTCATGCTTTCAATGCTGCCTATCACGATTACTATGTGCCGATCGTGCTCAACCAGACTTCGCTGCGCGCGCTGATACGCCGTGACTCTATTGACCTCTCGGCCAGCGTCGCCGCAGTGGACGGGGACAGAGTTGTCGGGACATCGCTGCTGGCGATTCGTGGTCTGCAAGGCTGGATTGGTGGGGTAGGGGTTGTCCCTGCATATCGGCGCCAGGGGATTGCCCGCCAGATGATGCAGTATCTGCTGGACATTGGTCGCCAACGCCAGCTAGCCAAAATCCGCCTGGAGGTGGTAGAGCGAAATGCTGCTGCGTATGCGCTTTACCAGAAGCTGGGCTTCGTTGTCCAGCGCCGGCTGTTGATGTTGGAGCGCCCCCCGACGCGCGTGACCCCGAACGAAGACTACTCTGTCTCTTCCTGCAATACTTTTGAGGCCTTACAGTATTATGATGTATTTCATGTGCAGCCAAACCCCTGGCAGCGCAGTTCGCAGGCATTGCATGATCTGGCGGCTAACCTCACGGGCTGGCTAGTGGCTCACAAAACGATGTCTGAGATGGTAGTGGCCTATGCAATTGGTTGGTACACCGATGATCGCGCACACTTCCTTGATGTGGCCAGCAACCCCGATTTTTCTCAACAGGCCGAAGCCATTGCAGCGCTGTTTGCGAGTATTCATCACGATTTGCCTGGCGCAACTGGTCATATCGTAAATTTGGCGGAAGACAACATCGCTCAGGTGCCGTTGCAGGCATTGGGCTACCGCGAAACGTTAGCGCAGTACGAGATGCTCTACAGCCTTACTCATCAGTGACGAACCAGACCGTTACCTGTAGATTGCCCAACAGCAGCATGTCACCGTCATGGAGTGGATAAAGCTCTTTGGCGTCAAGTGGGATGTCGTTCAATTGCATACCGTTACGGCTGCCCAAGTCCTGGACATAAACCATATCCTCGACACTGATGATTGTCGCATGGCGTCGTGAGACGCCTTTCTCGATAGCATTGTATGGGCTGAGGTCAACATCCGCCGTGACCCCGGTTTCGGGATCAGAGCGGCCCAGCACAAGCTGTTCCTGGAAAGTGTGGCCGATTGTGGTGACGGGATCCGGTGAGGCTCCAATCTGAAAGAGGAGATGGGATGGGGTGGCCGCTGGATTGGTCGACTCAGGGAAAGATAAATGGGGCCCAGTCTGTTGGTTAGCGTTGTCTGAGGGTGGCACACGGCGACCCGATAGTTTCCCCGTTTGGTGGCGTCTTCTGGTCATCCCAGACTCTCCTCTGGAAGCGTGGCAAGATAGTGGGACTCGTACAGTTTATGCTATCACAACGATAGCGGCTTTCAAGTGGTGCACTAATTGGGATAACGCAGGTGATCAAATAATACCCTTGAAGTCGGCACGGCGCTGTGGAAAGATTGGCGCGGTGACGCGAACGGCTGCGCTTGCTCATGTAGGCAGACCGAGGTTTCACAGATGTGTCTCTAAATCATTGTAAGTTTGCATAGCGAGGTCTATTTTGAGAAAGCACATTGCCATCATCGCTATTATTATCACCATTGTATTGTTTGGCCTCGTTGTTCTGCGGTTGCCGGGGCATGCTCAGCCAAGCGATGACGCTGTTGTGGCCCGGATGGCGATGCCGGCCCCCGACAATCTTGAACCTACCGACCTCTCACGGTTTGATCCCCACAAACGCGACCTGCTTGAGAATCTACTGGTGGGCTTGACACGTCTAGATGCGCAGACGGGCCAGGTGGAGCCTTGGCTGGCGACGGAGTGGGATGTCAGTCCCGATGGGCTGAGCTGGACGTTTGCGCTACGTGACGATATTCAGTGGATTGAGATGGTAGACGGTGAACCCGTGCCGCGGCGGCCCGTTGTCGCGGGTGACTTCGTCTTTGCGATCCAGCGCGCCTGTGACCCCAATCGTCCCACGCCGTTGACGGCTAACCTGCTGCTGATTGATGGTTGCCGTGTGACGGCGAATGCGTTGGATACCTGGCGTATTGACCAGACCTTTCTGGATACCACCATTGGGGTTCGAGCGATTGACGATCAAACACTGGTGATAGATCTGGTGCTGCCGGCGGGCTATTTCCTAACATTGACGGCCTTACCGGAGTTCCGGCCGCTCCCTCAGGAAGATCTTGAAGGCGATGCGGTCTGGCCTTTTGGGTCCGCGTTCCTGACGAATGGGCCCTGGGTTGTTGTTGAATGGAACGAAACCGGGATGCGGCTGGCACAGAACCCATTTTGGCCGATCGAGCGTGCAGGCAATGTTGATGAGGTGCAGATTCAATTTGGTATTCCCGAGGAGACGGTTCCGCTACGTCTGACAAGCGGTTCGCTGGAAGTGGCGCGTATTCCGCCCCAGAGTGCGGATACGGTCCGGCTTGCCGGAGGAGATTTGCTGCGCACCGCGGATGGTACCACCGCGTACTTGCTTGGCTTCAGCTTTGAGTATCCACCCCTGGACAATCCGCTCTTCCGGCAAGCACTGGCGCAGGCAATAAACCGTGAGCAACTGGCGCGGATGGTTTCGGCACAAGATGCAGACAACGTCTATCGTGCCATGCAACGGTTCACACCCCGCAACGTCGTCGCTACGCCTGCTACCGCGGGCCTGGGTTTTGATCCGGCTGCTGCTCAGGAGGCGTTGGCTGAGGCGGATTACACAGCGTGTAATGGTGTGGGTGGTCCTATTGATGTGGTAGTTGAGGATAGCCCAGCCACATTGGCTCTGGGCCAATTCGTTGTCCAACAATGGCAGGTGAATCTTGGCTGTGAGGGGATATTTCGCGTCAGTACTGCGCCTCGCCAGGCGTTAGTGAATACAGCCCATCGCACAATTGATGCCAGTGCTGAATCTGAAGCACGGCGTTTTCCGATTTGGCTGGTGACCTGGACCGCGGACTATCCGGATGCCAATGCCTGGACAAATGACGCACTGCACTGCCAATTTGGCTTCCTGCAACCGGGCCGCACCTGTGAGCTAAGCGATACGCTGCTGGAGCAAGCCGCTGCGGCCATCGATATTCAAACACGTTTTACGACCTATACCTCCGCCGAGGACAGCTTCTTCGGTCCGGGTGGATCGTTTCCCGTAATCCCACTTTTGATGACCCAAGCCTATTGGGGCCAGCAAAGCTGGGTTGATGGCGTTATGGATTATGGCCCGTTTCAATTTGATCGTTGGACGATTGCAGTTGAATAGCGCTTGCGCTGAAGCTAGTAGCGATCCTTGCCCGAAATAATGAAGAGATAAGTGCTAATCCACCGTCTAGCTATCGTCTACAGCGTCTTCCACGATGTCATCTTCGCTGACATCACGTTGCGGATTCTCGCGCTCCCCAGGTACATCGTCAATCGGATCATCATGCAACGGTGCCGGTACCCTTAACCCATCATCATCAGTGCTCGTAGCCCGGATTGTCGGATGGATACCTGTAGCGCGATCCTGCTTGCGGCCTTTCTTGGGATCGCCCTGACGATAATCATGATGTCTTGCCTCTGCGTCAGTCATCTCAGAAACAGGTCGTTGTCCGTCACGATCAAGCGTTGGATCTTGCTCGGCTTCAAAGCCGTGAGGGTGATCCGGGTGCTGTGTAACGATCATCCAAGCACTCCTTCACAGTAGCTTGAAAACTATCACTATATATTTATGTCGGATAGACCTGACGTTTGGGTTTCATTTTACCATTTTCAGCGAAATTTGCGATATTGTGTCAATGATTATCTGTGAAATACTCGTGAAATCCGGTGTGGGGCTGAGGATGCATCGGCTGGGAGACGCACGTATCCCAGCATCGGTGCCGTGGCACCAAGACGCAGGGATACAGGCGGCGGTTCGGTTCAGCGCGAGCTCGTTTAGCCTGACGGTCTCAGGTCTTTCAGCTGTTTGATTAGCTCGCGTTCTTCAGTGGATAGGTTCGTCGGGAGACGGATGGCCGCACTGGCATACAGGTCGCCCCGTTGCCGCGGATTCTTCAGCCGGGGCATGCCCTTCTCACGCAGCCGAAACCGTGCGCCATTCTGGGTTTCTGGCGGGATGTTCAGCTGGACCACCCCGTCCAGCGTCGTCACGGTTGCAGTCCCGCCCAGCAAGGCTGTGTACAGCGGCAATTCAAACTCCGTGTAAAGGTTGTCCCCGTTTCGCTCAAAGCGCTGGTCGGGGGCCACGTCGACAACCAGGTACAGATCACCACTGGGACCGCCATTAATGCCTGGCTGGCCTTCACCTGCGATGCGGATCCGCGAACCGGTCTTGACCCCCGCGGGAATTTTGACCTGGGGCTTTCCGCCGTTCAGTGAACGGGTTGTCCCGTGATAGGCTTCGCTCAGCGTAACTCGGACTGGTTGCTCGATATCGCGCCCGCGTTGCTGCGCCTGGAAACCTTCACCGGCGCCAGGGCGGCCGCCCATTCCAAAGAGTGTCTCGAAGAAGTCTGAGAAGCCGCTGCCACCGCCGAAAAGGTCCTCTAGATTTTCGACGCGAGTATAGGTGCGTCGATAGCCCCCTTCAGGGCCACCAGCACCTGTGGCCTGGGCCCAGTTCGTCCAATCGAAACCCGCGCCGCCGGCATGCTGGTACTGCTGCCATTCCTTGCCGAACTGGTCATACTTGGCACGTTTTTCCGGGTCACTCAGGACCTCATAGGCCTCATTGATTTCCTTAAAGCGGTCGGCGGCCTGCGCATCGCCGGGGTTTGCATCCGGGTGATACTGGCGGGCCAAGCTACGGAACGCCTTTTTGATTTCCTTCTGGTCAGCGGTTCGTGATACGCCGAGCGCTTGATAGTAATCCTTGAATTCCATTCGCACTTCACCACATTACGACTACTACACCGTCGACAATAGTTTTTACTCTGCTCAAAGCATAGCATAGCCGTGTTAGATCAATGCAAGATGGCTGCAAGAAAGCTATTGAACCGGCTGCCGGTTGCGCCGGCGAAAAAGCACCATGACCGGGTTAGTTCTCGACTGCTGGTGGTCAATATAGGTAACGAGTAGAAACCCAATCAAAAACAGGAGGAAGGCAAATGCGAATTCTGATGTAATAAACTCAGGGAGTCGATTGGCCTCGCGCACGGCGTACTCATGGCCGTGCCGGTCAATATCGGTCTCGAGCGTTTCCTTCCATGGCCAGATTTTCCACAGCGAGCCGATCATGAAGCCAACCAGCAGCGCGATAACTGGCATATGATAGCGGTTCAGCAGCCAGCTCAGAACGCGTGAGAACAACATCAGTCCGAGAATGGCGCCAAAACCCACCGCCAGGATGCTGACGATTTCAAAGTTGCTGACAGCATCCAAGACATTGTCGTACTGCCCCATGATAAGGAGGATAAATGATCCCGAGATCCCCGGCAGAATCATCGCCATGATTGCGATCATGCCGCTGAAGAACAGGTTGAGCGTGGTAGGCTCTATCCGTGAGGGAGTCCGTGTCACAATGAGCACAGCAATCGCAGCACCTGCGACCATACTGCCGATGATGACAGGTTGCCACTGGTCGATCTTTGCACCAATGGCGATGATTGAAGCCAGGACCAATCCAAAGAAGAACGAGAACAGATACTCTGGATCGCTGTCCATAATGCTGCTCAGTACTCTTGCCAGTGTAAGGATGGTGAGTAGAATCCCCGTGCCCAGCGCGAGCAGAAAGCGCCACGGCACAATCTCCATCACTTCGCGGATCTTGAGCTGCAAGCCAAGCTTGATAACTTGAAGATCGACTGATTTGATTGCATTAAGCAAGTCTTCATAGACGCCGAGGATAAAGGCCATTGTGCCACCGGAGACACCGGGCACAATATCGGCCGCTCCCATGGCACCACCCGTGAAAAACAGGCGTACATAGTCGCGAAAAGTCTTGGGGTTGTTATCTCGTTCGATCATAATCACCTGGGTATGCCAATAGAATCGGGTAACTAAGGCCCCCGTGACTCCAGGGCCCGGTTGGTAGCAAATCCTGGCAACTATGCCAGATTTAGTCTCTGGCGGCAAGATACAAGCCAGATAGGCAAATTAAATGTCATTAACAGAATTTAGCGGAAGCGCACTGCTTGAGCGGTCAATCCCCTGGCGGTTGCCTCAGAACAGCTGCTTTCAGTTGGCCGCAACCGGCGTCGATCTCGATGCCACGGCGGACACGGACCGAACTGCTGACGCCATAAGACCGAAGCGTATCCATGAAACGCTGCACGCGCTCGGGATCAGACGGTGTGCCTTCGTCCCCATCGGGTGGATTGAGCGGGATCACGTTAACGTGACACAAAATATCCGAGAGTAGCTGGCCCAGTGCTTCGGCCTCCGCAAGCGTATCTGTCTTGCCATGGATTAACGCCCATTCAAATGTGACCCGACGACCCGTTTGCTCAATGTAGTAGCGGCAGGCTTCCATCAATTCCTCGATCGGCCAGCGGTGGTTGACAGGCAGCAGGGCCGAACGGGCTGCATCATCGGTGGCGTGCAGGCTGATCGCCAGGCCAACCTGGAGTTTCTCGTCGGCGAAGCGCCGAATCGCTGGCACCAACCCCACACTGCTGAGTGTGATGTGACGTTGACCAATGCCCAGCCCATCCGGAGCCGTCATCCGGGTGATTGCCGCCAGAGTTGCATC
The DNA here is from genome assembly GCA_010092845.1 of Chloroflexota bacterium. Taxonomy (GTDB): domain Bacteria; phylum Chloroflexota; class Anaerolineae; order Aggregatilineales; family J027; genus J027. Next base: position 2,791 of record JAADYW010000308.1, on the reverse strand, counting down.
GTAATTATGCAGGGGTTCGCCCATGCCCATCAGGACCACATTGCTCAGCCGTTCGCCATCTGCTTCCAATTGGCGCGCAAAGTGGACGACCTGTTCGAGGATTTCCCCCACAGATAGGTGACGCGCAAACCCCATCTGGCCCGTCGCACAGAACACACATCCCATTGCACAGCCGGCCTGGGTGCTGATACAGGCCGTTCGCCTGCCGTCCGCGTAGCGCATCAACACACTCTCGATTAGCTGGCCATCGGGCAGGCGGTACAGCCGCTTGTGCGTACCATCATGCGCGGTTTGCTCAGCAACCACGGCCATGCAGCCGACCCTGGCTGTAGCAGCCAGACGCTGACGCAACGCTTTGGGCAGATTTGTCATGTCATCAATGGCGCCGGCTTTGGCCGTGTATAGCCAATGCCAGATCTGCGTGGCGCGATAGGCGGGTTGACCGTATTCGGCCACCAGTTCCGCCAATTCATCGAAGCTGAGGTCGTAGAGATGGATCATCGCGTGCTCTGGTTTCGTTTGCGCCGGGCCATAAGGAGGCCAATCACCGGCAAGATGAGCACCCCGATGCCGGTGCCGCATAAGCCATTGCTGCTATCGTCGTCTCCCACGCCGCCACTATCCGTCACGGCGGTGGGTGTATCAAAATAGCCCGGTGGCAAGGGGGTGGGGCTGGTTGTTGGGCGCCGTGTAGGCAGGGCGATTGTCGGCGCAGGTGGTGTGGTTGGATTGTAAAGTGGTTCACGCGTTGGGGTCAGCGAGATCGTCACCGTGGGCCGTGGGGTGCGTGTTGGCGGGATAGGCGACGGAGTGCGGGTTAGTGTCGGTGTTGCCGTTGTGGGCAGGTAGGGGTTCCACTGCGCGGCTTCTTCGGCCCGTGGTTGGTTCAGCCATAGCTCCCAGCGGGCATAAAGCCGCTGGATATCTGTCTCAGAAATGGCGGCCAGGGCAGCATCGAAGGTGGTCTGCGGACCAATAGCCGCTGCAATCTCAAACGGCGCATCTGCCCCATATATTTCGGCCAGATACAGCGTCAGCAGATAGGCCTGATTATGCCACAGCGCGATCTGATCCTCGTTCCAACTCGCCGGGGGGGAGTTTTCCATCTGTGGCAAGCGCAGTAGACGGCCAATCTGAGCCGCCTGACGGACATCGCCGAGTGCGCCTCTGCGCCCTCGGAGGCTGAGTAGCGCGCCAATACCCTCACGGAACCAGGCGGGAACCTGCGCATCCTGCCAGTGTTCGCCGTAGGTATGTGCGAACAAGGCATCAACCAGGGCGCGATGGACAGTGTAATAGTCAGGAATGGCGGGCTGCAGCGGAACGAAGCCGGAGGCCCGATACAACATGAAAAGTGCGTCTGGATTGCAGGGAAAGGGCCGACCATCAGACATAACGACAAGTTCTGGTGGCCCTGGAGTAGCCGTTGTTCCTTCCGTGATGGGACGCGGGACCTCTTGACAGAATCGATCGTCGGGAGCATAGACTACGATCTGCAACGGCGTGTCCACATCGATATATCGACGGATGAGCGCTAGCACTTCCGACAGGTCACTGAGTTGCCCCTCGCCATCGAAGGAACGGTCGTCACTCCAGTACAACTTCACCAGGTCCGTCTGGGCTGATTGCCAATCACTAATGATCTGGTGTTCGACATCAATGCTGTCGCTCGCCGTCAGCATTGTGCCATCATTCAGGGTCACCTCAAATCGATAGTCAAGCGGTTGGAAGAACCGTAAACGATCCTCGGGTGCAGGGAACCAGTTGTATTCGTATTCGATTTCATCGCCGAAGTCGAGGAAGATCGAATCGTCTAAGGCGAGTTCAAAACTTTGATCGACGCCGCTATCCTGTTCAATAGTCAGACTTACCTGATCAACCTCACTGTGCGGCACAGTCACGCGAACCCTGAAGCTGACAACTGTTGGCAGGGCGACGATCGCGCGCACACTCTCGATGCGGACAGGGTCCTCTTCCGTCGGCGTGGGTGGGTGGGGGGTCCCATCCTGGGCAGCGACTATTTGGGGCCCAGAGAAGAGCGCGATGGCTATGGTGAGCAGCAGAATTTGACGTAGCCAGGCGCCCGTTGTGAGGTTTTGTGTCTGTTTTCTCATGTCGTCAATCATAGTCCCCTGACCCAGAATATGCCAGCCAGTTTCGCGTGGAACTGGCTGGCGCCTGCCATAAGGCTACTCCGAGGACGGGCTAGTGGGGTACTGAAAGGGCGTTACGGTTGGTGGGAACCGGAAAGTAGGTGTTGGTATAAGGGTCGGTGGCTCGGCAGAAGCACCCAACCAGATGCGCCACTGGCGTTCGATGTCTTCGATAGGCATACCCAGTACCTCTTCCAGTACGCCATTTCGATCGATCCCTGTGCCAACTTTCTCGATAATCTCCCGATGGGCATCCAGACCATAGTTCACCGCGACCCATTTCCAGAACGTATAGCCTACATCATAGCCATAGCGTCCGATGCCGTCAGGCCCGCTGCCCGAAGCGCCGGGACCGCTTCCTTTCAGTAAGGTGGGCAGGCGGCCACTACTGGCAATGTTGCGGACACGCTGTTCGTAGTCGTATTGTTGGTTGAGTTCAAAGAAGGTTGCATTACCTTCGATCCACCAGGTGCCTGGCGAGAATCCAGCGGCTGCGTACTCATCCTGGTACATATGGGCGACTTCGTGCAGAACTGTGGCCCCCGCGGGGGCGGCGGCGGCGCCAGAGGAGAGGGGGTGGGGAGTGGCCCGCCACGCGGGCGCGGGGGGGCCGGGGAGGCGCGGGTGGCGTTGGCCGG
>JAADYW010000059.1 GCA_010092845.1 Chloroflexota bacterium | reverse complement strand
GTACCAACGACGGTGTGAACCGCATCATCTTCAAACCTCTGCCTGATTTCGACAAGTTCCACCAGATGATTCTGGATGTCATCAACGGCTCCTATCAGCCGCCGTCCTAAGGGCCCATGGACACTCCTACGCCACAATCCACGCCTGGCGATCGCGCGCAACAGCTTCGGGGCTTGATGCGTGTGGTCAATGACCTCGGCTCTGCTACCGACAACCTCTTCAAACGCATCTATGGCAGTCTTAGCCGCCAGCGCAAGACCATGATTGATACCGAGGCGATGCGGCGTACGCAGGCTCATGCCCGGGCATTGCAGCGCCGGACGCGCGCTCAGAGTATCGAGATCGCCCGACTGACCGGTGTCTTGGCTACCATCGAAGAGGGCGTTGTCATGCAAGATGTGCAGGGGCGCATCGTGTTGATGAACGAACCTGCCCGCCAGTTGATCGGAGGCGTACGCGTCTTTTGGGATAGCCCATTGGGCCGCATGTTCACGGAATATAGCGCCCCGAGCATTGATGATGACGCACCAACGGGTCCGGTAGAGCCATTAGGCGAGCCGGAACGTGTCGAGGTCGGCGACAAGCTCCTGGGGGTGCGCATGGCCCGGGTCTTTTCTGACCACGGGCAATTCTTGGGAACGGTGATGGTCTTGACCGATGTCACGGGTCATTCCCTCACCGAACGCCTGAAGACATCCTTCATCCCTCAGATGGCGCACGAACTGCGCACACCCTTGACCTCTATCAAGGGCATGAGCGACGTGTTACTGAACCTGCCCGAAGGCCGGCCCCCGAATCGTGGTTTTCTGGAGGCCATTAGTCGTAATGTCGCTATTCTCGATCGGATGACGATTGAGCTGCTGGACCTCTCGGAGATAGACGCCGAGACCTTCGAGGTGCGGCTGGAACCGGTGCACCTGGCCGAGCAGGTGTTCATTGTCTTGCAGGGGATGGAGCCGCGCTTGCGCAAGGCTAAGCTGACTGTGACGGTCATGGTCATTGGGGCCCCAGCGATCCAAGGGGATGCCCGTCGCTTGCAATGGGCCCTTGGGCATCTGATCGAAAACGCCGTACAGTATACGCTGCCCGACGGTGACATCACGGTCCAGGTAGGTCGCGTTCGTCGGGGCTACATCGAGTTGAAGATCATTGATACAGGGGTGGGCATTTCCGACAAAGATTTGCCGCACATCTTCGAACGCTACTATCGTGGCGAAGCGCGCACGCCGGAAGGCAAGGTGCTGGACCCACGGGGGTTGGGTCAAGGTCTTTATATCGCCAAGGCTGTGGTTGAGGCCCATGGTGGTTCTATTAGCGTTGCCAGTGTGGTGGGCGATGGCACTACCTTTACGCTCGCATTTCCGGTTCGAGAGGACTTGCCATGAACCTGGCTGCGCCTTATTATTGTGTACAACAGAAATTCGATTGGGGAGAGCATACTGTTGCCTACTTGGATGGTTGTTGAGGACGAACCTGACATCTACGATGTGCTCCTGGCTATGTTCGAGCTATGGGGCATCGAAGGGGTCGCGTTTGTAGACGGTGGCGAAGCTATCGCCTGGATTGATGCGGTTGACGAAGGGCGTGTACATGGTGACCTGCCCGAACTCGCGATTCTGGATATTCGCTTGCCAGAAGCGAGTGGCCCAGAGGTGGGCAGCCGTCTGCGCAAGAGTGCCAAGCTCGGCAATGTGGCCATTGTTTTGATTACTGCCTACCGGCTGTCGGCCGAAGAGGAGCGCACTGTCATCGAACAGGCGGGTGCCGACCGGTTGATGTACAAGCCACTACCCGCCATGCCCGAGCTACGCGCGATTCTCGACGATGTCGTCGACAAGCGCCGCAAGATGAAAGCCGAAGCTGCGGACCCGAAAAAGGAATAGCGTGGATCTTCCTCTCAACACTGTGCGCTCGCCACGGCGCTTGGCCGGGTGGGCCATTATCTTTGGTGTCTGGTCGACCTTCGGATTGGGGACGATTCTCAACAGCGCAGCCTTACGGTTAATGGAAATAGATGTGCCCGACTCGATGCCGGAAGCCATCTGGCTGGTCATCGGCATTTGGCTGGGTGGTCTGCTGGCGGCGCTGACGGTGGCGCTCATCGAGCCCTCTCCCCAGCAGCGATTTGCTACCGTGGGTGGCGTGGCTATTGGCTACTCGATAGGTGCACTCTTGCGATTGGCTTTCGTGGGCGTCTTCCCCGGCTTGCCTGCCAGTCCCTTTGCAGCGTTGGTCGATATCACCCGGCTCCAACCGATCCCTGTCTACTATGGCTTCTTGCTACTGGTGCTGGTGATTGGCCCGACACTGGTAGGCGTGACGGCGCTTATCGCGCGCGGCGATGCCGAGCTGCATCTCAGCCGCCGCCGGCGCGGATTTGAGGTCCGTCTTGCGCCGCGTGCAGACGTCGACAGCGCGCCTCCTCAATTGATGCTGGACCCCCAGGCGTTCCTCTTCGCCGCTTTCGTCCCGCTGGCGTTGTGGGTGTTCTTGCTAGGGCTGCTCAACTGGCGCGACTACGACCTGGCCAAAGACTTGCGCTATCAATCCAGTCTCATTGGCCAGAGTGTCTCGTCGATTCTGATCCTGAATCTGGACACGCTGATCAACGCGCGCACCAGTATCGTCCTGGCAGGGCTGGCTGGCAGCGCCATCGCGGCTCGACCAATTGAGCCCAAGCGGGCGGCGCTCAATGCCGGTTTGGGTCTGGCAATCTACGTGGTACTATTG
>JAADYW010000307.1 GCA_010092845.1 Chloroflexota bacterium | reverse complement strand
GGTAGAAACACTCCAGAATCTACACCAGATTGATCGAGAACTGAATCGCGCCTTGAGCCTGGACCGCGTGGTCACCTTCTGGATGGATTGGGGCATTCGACTGACTTACGCTAACTCCGGTCATATTATGCTGGTTGATACCGCCAATGGGCGCATGGACATGGCGACCAGCTATGGCTATTCAGCCGAGCGATTGGCTGCGCTTGCTGATGATGAGTACAAATTCCCACTCGACCTCGGTGTGATGGGCCGTGCAGTAAGCACCGGCAGCGCGTTCTATGTCGAAGATACCCGACAGGACGCCGACTACGTCGTGCTCTCGGAGAAAGCACTCTCGCAGCTCGTGATTCCGATCAAGCGCGGACGCCAGGTGGCGGCGGTCCTGTCGCTGGAGAAGAACGAGCGGGACGCTTTTTCGACAATCGAACGCGCACGCGTGGCCCAGCTCTGTGAGCGCGCCTCAGTGGCACTCATCAATGCGTTGCTGCTCATGGAAACCGAACAAGAGCGGCAGAAGCTTGGCACGATCCTGGCGGCCATTGCGGATGCAGTGATTGTTACCGATCACAAGGCGCGCCTGGTGCTCATGAACACGGCTGCGATGGAGACCTTCGTCAAGGACCGCCAGACCAACTACGGCGGACGCGATTTCATGACAGAGTTCGCCAATACCCCCCTGGTAGAAATCTTCAACGAAGGCCTCGAAAAGCATGGCTATCACAACGGCGAGCTAACCTACCGCGATAAGACGTTCCAGTACGACATGATTCCCGTTCAGCACGTCGGTTATTCGCTGGTTTTGCATGATGTCACATTGTTCAAAGAACTCGACAACTTGAAAAACGAGCTTGTCGCTACCGTCTCACATGACCTCAAGAATCCGCTGAGTGCAATTCGAGGTTATGTCGAGCTAATCGACATGGTGGAAAATCTCAGCGATCGTGCACAGGGCTACATCATGCGAGCGCGGCGCTCGATTGCTGATATGAGCCAGCTCATCGAAGACCTGCTCGACGTGGCGCGTATCGACTCTGGCCTCACGCTCGACCTCAAAGCGATAGATGTCCTACCGCTCTTCAACGAGATTATCGAGAGCTATCGCCTCAAGATCGAAGAAAAGCAGATGCAGGTCGAGCTACAGACGCCTCAGATTTTACCAAAAGTCTATGCAGATAGCGCTCGTCTCAGTCGGGTATTGAGTAATCTCCTCAGCAATGCCATCAAGTATACGCCTGAGGAAGGGCAGATCTATGTGATCGCAGATGCAAACGGCGAGCAGCTGTCGATTGCGGTCCGCGACAATGGAATCGGTATCCCCGCAGAGTCAATCCCGACCTTGTTTGACAAATTCACCCGTATTCGGGATGAGAAAGCCGAGGGGATTGAGGGTACCGGGCTCGGTTTGTTCATCGTGAAGAAATTGGTTGAGGCCCACCAGGGAGAAATCTCCGTCGAAAGCACCTATGGCGAAGGGTCTGTCTTCACGCTCACCCTCCCCTTAGCCGAGGAATGCTAAGCGAGGTGCCTGGCGCTTCACCAGGGCTTACTCTTCAATCTCAACCCGCCAAACGGTCACCCAGAGACCATCCTTGGGGCGCTGGAACGCAGCAAGGCGCTCCCAGGATAGGTCTTCAGCTGCAAACGGGACCTCCGGAATCTCAAGCGTATTTCGATTCTGTTCTAGCATCAGGTAGGCTGGTTGCCACGTCCTCGCATAGCGTGTTGCAGACTCCCACAGGATAGTGCCGGGTGTGCCATCATAGTCTTTTTGTGGCAAACAGCTCAAAGCAACACGGTCAAATGAGTACAGGTCCAGGAACTGGCACATCCAGCTCACGCTCATCACGTGTACCTGCCCATCAGCCGCCGCCTGGCCATTCTCTTGGAGATACTGCATTGACGAGACCAATCCGTACCCATTCCACGGGGCCTGGAAGTAATCCCGGTTATCCCAACGCGCGACATCCAGCGCGACCACATCCGTTGAGGCACGGTATGCAAATGGACCGGCGAAGGTCACAGCCCACACCAGCAGCAAAGACACGGCTATCCCCTGCACAGCAAGCCGACGCCTAAGCGTATCAACACTGGGTAACGGCAGTGATGCGATACCTGCGAAGCCGGCCATGAGAATGAGCACGATAGCGTAGCCTCCTGGCATAAGATAGCGCGTCTGTGTCCGCCAGACCATCAACAGAGCCGGCACCCAGATAAGCAATAGCCAGGCAACACTGTATAGTGTCGGGCGTGGATACTGTCTCAAACCGAGGAACATGGCCAGGACGAAGCCGATAACCAGAGGCCAGCTGAACATCACACGGATCTGATTGGGAAACTCAGCATAACGGCTCTCATCGCCAGACGACAGAAGGCTGTCATCGACCAAACTCGTGTCTACCAAAACGTAATGATCGCCATCAATCCCGGCAATTGCGGCCGGAATCAAAGTGGGCAACCACAGCATCACAAAGACAGCTCCAGCGGTAAACCAGGACCACCAGTAGCGCCGTATCCTCTGCCAGAGCCACTGGTCAATCTCTGCATGATACCCTGCAGAAGCTCTAGTCCGCGGCCTGGCATGCTGTCCGAACAGAAATGCGGCCAAGACTGGCATCAACACAACACTAAATGTCATTGTCAATTTGGCCATCACAGCCAAAGCAGCCAGCCCGCCAGTAAGCGCGGCGCGCGAGAAAACTGGCCGTGCCGCCAGGCGCACACTCTGCCAGGCGGTCAGCATCCCCAATGCTGCCGCCAGCCCATCCGCCAGCACCATGCGCTCGTAGAAAAGCGAAAATGGCAAAATGGCATAGATACCAATCGCAAGCAGTGCAGGACCAACCCCAAAGAAGCGACGCACCAGAACGTATAGGCCGGCCACGCCCAATAGTGTGAACAAGGCAACTGCCGTCCGCGAAACATGCAGCGCGACGTCCCGATCTGGATGGAAAGGGGCCAGCCAGAGGTACAGCAAGAATTTACCGTGGCTCTGCTCGGCTGGATGTCCGCCATCTATAATTGCTGCTGCACGGACCATATGCCGGTTTTCATCCCAGAAGAACGCCTGTTCAGTCGGATGATGGGCGCGAATGAAGAAATGCAACAGCAACAAACCGGCAGCAATCAAGAGAACGCTCGATGAACGATGTGACATTCGCCTGGGTCTCCTGCACGATTCCCTATGCAGCGTATCTCAGCCAAGGGTATCAATATATACAAGACTTGCGATTCTAAGTATTCAACGCCAAAATAACCAGAAAATTCATCATTTGGGAATATGGCGTGTGTACAAAGTAAGCGTATCCATTCCTGCGACGAGCACGAATCTTGGTCCGGGCCTCAATGTGCTTGGCCTTGCCCTATCCCTCCATGCCACCGTCGAGATGGTCATTCGCAACGATGATCAATTGCGTATCACGGTAGAGGGCGAAGGCGCGCCGTATCTCCCTGAGAATCTCGATAATCGGGTCCTGCGCGCCGCTATCCGCGTCTTCCAGCGATTCGAGAGCGGTCCGGCTGGCCTTCAGATCAATATCTCGAATCAGATTCCCTGGGATTCTGGCCTGGGTGCAGAGACAGCGTTGACCATCGGCGGGTTGATTGCCGCCAATAACCTCATCGGCGGCGATCTGACGCGTGAGGATATCGTCTCGATGGCGCGTGATATGGGCGCTGGCTATGCCAACATCATCGCCGCCATTTTTGGCGGGCTGAGTATTTGCAGCTATGATGCGACGGCCCATCGTCTTGTCTATCATAGCACGGACATCGTCCCGATGCGTGTGGTGGTTGCGATCCCCAGATTTGAGGATTACCACGGCCAACAGGTTGGCCTTCCCGATCTGGTGGCGATGGATGATGTCATCTTCAACCTGGGTCAGGTTGCGCTCCTGATAGAAGCCCTGCGCAGTGGTAGTTTCGAGCTGCTCTCGCAGAGCATCCATGACCGGTTGCACCAGCAGAACTACACGTCACAGATGACGGGTTTCGATGCTGTCCGAGATGCGGCCCAGGAAGAGGGCGCAATCGGGGTTATTGTCTCGGGTAAAGGTCCCGCGCTGCTCTTCATGGCTGAGAACTACCATGAGGCCATCGCCAGCACGATTCAACGCGCGTTCAACGCTGCCAACATCGAGGTCGATACCTGGGTACTGGGCGTTGACCGGCAAGGTATGCTCGTCAGTGTGGTGGAATAACCACGCCAGGCATGGCTGGGCCACGGAATAACATGCCTGCTTGCAGATTGTTGATGGGCGTTGCCAGTTTCATGATTGGTCTCATACTGCTTGCAGCATGTCGCGACCAGCCCCCTCCCGACGAGCCACGTCTGCGCGCGGTAACTGCTGCACATGCCGGCACGCCAACTGTGACTCCTTTACCTACAGAAACCCCACAACCCAACGGCTGTTCGATCGATGAAATCACCGAGCGGCTTATTGCTGTACCTGCTTATATGCCAACGGAAATGGTGCCGATTCGTCTGGTCGGCAATCGCTTAATGCAGGGTGAAGCACCTTTCGTGATTCGCGGTCTGAACTACTATCCAGCTGAATACCCGCTCTGGCAATTTCTGAATGTCGATCGAGCGACGCTGGCATGGGACATGGCACTGATGGCCGAGAAACATATCAACACCATTCGCATATTCCTTTGGGATGACTTGCTCTTCACCTGTCCCGGCAGTAGCGCAGTACCGATGACCGATCAGATCAAGCGCCTCGATGCCATCATCGCGGCGGCCGCGTCCCAAAGGATATACCTGATCATTACCTTGCACGAACAGCCGGACCCAACCTCCCCTCCGCTATACTCGTCCCCAGATGTCACAACCATACGCACCCGGTACCTGGTGGAGCGCTATAAGGACGAACCGGCAATTCTCGCCTGGGATCTGCGGCACGGCGGCGACGCGGACTACCTTGGGGGTACGATCGGCGGCATCGAACGCGAACACACGTTCGAACGCACCGAAGTTCTAGAGTGGCTATTCCGCATGTCGACTACCGTGCGCGCCATTGATAACCAGCACCTTATTACCGCTGGCTGGAGCCAGGATGCTGGCGCCACCTTCCCCGCCGTTGACATCGTTAGTTTCCAGCACTGGGACGAGCCCGAAGCGCTGTACGCACGATTTCGCGACCTGCGCGAACACACCAGTAAACCGCTGCTGCTCATTGGCGTCGGCTACGATTCGAAGCGGCGTAACGAAAGCCAGCAATCCATTCAACTGCGAACGGCATTGAATATTGCCGAGGAAGCCATTGATTGGGGAGATCTCGTCGGCTGGATAGGCTGGACGGCCTTTGACTTTGCCCCTGGGAGCGCCTGTGAGCCGCTGGCCTGCCCTGGCGGCGCCGAAGATCCCCGCCACTACTATGGGATGTGGCGACCCGACCGCAGCCCAAAACCAGCGGCGAACGTTATTGAGGTCCTGGCACGGCCCCGGGCCAGGGAATAGTATATGCGCTCCCTGGCCCCGACACTAACGAAGTTAGCGAGCAGATCTTAGTCTTCCTCAACGCGGAGGATGGCCTTGTCGCCATGAACCCCGATCAATGAGATCACATAGCGACCGATATCAAACTCCTCACCGTGCCTCAAATGCGTTTTCTTGACTTTTGGCGAGAGGATCATCACTTCTACCATACCCGGTGCCATCTCGAGGAGCTTGACACCCACCTTACCAATGTTTTTGGATTCACCCACCCGCAGGATTCCCTCATTAGGATCGTTCTCCGCTTCCTCCAGTCGCGACTGCGACAAGGTTAACGCATCCGTATGGCCAACATGCGCTTCGGCCACAATGCCCTCCGCAACAAGGCCTTCGGTTTCCTCAGAGTACTCCTTGGGACGCCCCTTGACGATGCTGATGCCATAGGCCTGATACCAGATATTGTAGAAATCATAGCTGGTGACCCGCAAACGATAGCCTTTGAGCTCATGATAGCGCCCGTCAAGTTTGACCTGCCAGGATTCAGGCTCATCATCTTTGTACTGAACGACAAACTCGGCGCGACGTGGCTTCTTGTAATTACGGTCACCTTCTTCGACACGGTCGCCGATTTCGAGACGCAGATCACCGAAGCGCAGGACGTCCTGGTTCTGGTAGACCCGTGGGCGATCATTAACGACTTCATACTGGCGGACCAGCATAAAATCATGGGCAGTGTTCTTCTCTGGATCGGGCAAATCCATGCTTTGCTCGCCCCAACGTACATCGAAGACGGCTTCCATAACGCCCTCGGTTGGCGGCTTGTCACGCCAGAAAAGGCGGCGTCTACCAGCCTGGGGCATTACCACACCGACATCGCGGCAGATCAAAGTATATCCCTGACATGTAGCTGCGGCGCCAACCGGTACCGAGAGCCGGTCAATGCCCTCGGGCCCCTGGACTTCAATCTCAGCGACATCACCGTTGATGCCCTGTAGGCCGATTTCCAGCACACCGGCCTTGGCAGTCTCATAATTCTTGGCAAGATCCAGGTTGCGTTTTACCGTGATAACCTTGAATTCCATGAGGTTTTTATGATCCTCTCCAAAACCACAAATTCCGCTCAGCGATAACTATACTGGCGGAATTCTCTGTGGGCAAACAAGTTGAGGATCAAGAACATCCCTGCGCGCTAAACTGGTTCCATTTTGGCGGCTTCGAAGTGCAACAGGCTGGCCTTGGTGCCCAGTCCCCCCGGAGCGCTGAAGCCTACAAGCCTGCCGCCCGCGCCAACTACCCGATGGCACGGAATGATGATCGGTATAGGATTGGCTTTCAAAGCACCGCCGACAGCCCGGCTGGCTTTCGGGTGGCCAATACGCCGGGCAACCTCGCCATATGTCAAGGTCTGGCCAAAGGGAATCACCGCCGTCATACGAAGAACTGCTTGCTGAAAAGCAGTCATCTGGCTGAGATCAAGTGGTAGATTGAAAGTGGTACGACTTCCCCGAAAATACTCAGCGAGTTGCCGGACTGCCGGCGCCACATGTGCATCCCCTGGCACGACGTGCGCCTTCACGCGCTCTGCTACGCCATGAACAAACCCGCCGACATCCACGAGACCCATCTCGGCTGCGATCACGCCCGCCGGGCCCAT